>NZ_JAFCMA010000030.1:0-97709 GCF_018130125.1 Bradyrhizobium sp. AUGA SZCCT0177
GTTCAGCTCTCGCCTACCCGACAGCTTGACACCTGCAACGGGTGCCAGGACCACACGGTTTTGCCGTACGCTTATCCACGCCGTCGTCGAGGCGCAAACCAGCGTCCACCGCAACCCGTCCAACGTCCGTGACGACGGCCGACGCCCTCTGAGTGGGACGGGATGGGCAAAGATATGCACCTGATTTGTCTTCTGGTAAAAAGAAATATTTTTTATTCCGGGGCTTGACACGATTTCCGCAAATCGGAAGTGATTTGCCCGTCGGGTTGATTTGCCGCACGCGTCGCATCCAGTTTGCTATTGCGCGGGGGAATCTGGTCGAGCGATCGGTCTCACTTGCGTAATGGCGACGCCCGAGATGGCGAGTAGTGCCCCGATGGCCAATGTCGGGGTCACGCGGTCGCCAAGGAACAACACGCTCGAAAGCAGGGCGAAGACCGGAAGCAGCAGCGCGAATGGTGCCACGCGGGCCATGGTGCAACGGGCGATCAGCCAGAACCAAAGGCCAAACCCGACAATTCCTCCGATGAAAATAGTGTAGGCGAGCGCCATCCAGCCACGTTCGTCCGCCGTGACGAGGGTGGTCAGTTGCCCGTGTTCAAGGAACAGCGACATCAACATGACCTGCGGTACCGTGAAAAGTGACGACCACCCCGTCAACATCAAGGGATCGAACGGGCCGTGGCGCTTGGTCAGGACGTTGGCGACCGCGAACGCGAAGGCTGCCCCGACCACCAGCAGGATCGGTAACGCATTTGCGGACAGGCCCGGCCCGGCGGCCAGCACGACCACGCCGACGAAGGCAACCAACACACCAGCGGATGTCATCAGCGACGGCCGCTCCGCAAGCAGTGGCCAGGCCAACAGGACGGTGAAGGGCGTCGTGAGTTGATAGGCGACGGCAGACATGCTGCCGGAACCGAGCCCCAGGCCCACATAGAACAACCCGAAATTCAGTCCACCAAGGAAGACCGAGATGACGGCGATTGAGCCGAACTCTTGACGTGTCGGCCTTGCAACGAAGGGGATGAGCAGCAGCGCTATGGCAAGGAAGCGCAGTCCAAGGAAGAAAAGTGGCGGAAACTGCAGCACGCCTACTTTGATGGCGACGAACTGATAGCCCCAGATGAGAGGCACCAGCACCGCGCAGGCGATCTGAATGGCAGACATGGCATCCTCATTTTTAGACCAATCGGTTCAGATATAGGCACGCGTAGTACGGCGTGCGTCCATGGCTGAGCTAGCTGATGAAGCGGTCGAGAAGGGCGTCGGCAGTGGCTTGCGACGTGGTGCGCGTTGGTCCCGTTTTGCCGACTACCCGAAGTCCCTCGACGAAGCAGACCAGTATCCGCGCGGCACTTGCAGGCTCAACACCGGCGGCCAGTTCGCCCGCTGCCTTTGCGCGCGCGAGTGCGCTGGCGAGCCTGGCCTCCATGGCTTTGAAAAAACCGCCGATGCGACCTTCGACATCCCCGTCGTGGCCGGCCAATTCCATGGCTGTGGCCACCAGCAGGCATCCGCGCCGACCGCTGGCGCCGCTCGTGCGCTCGACGTAACCAGCAAGGAAGGTCCGCAGGCCATCAACCGGCGCGTGACGCGGACCGAGTTCGACGTCCATGCGCGCCAGAGCGTCGGCGATATAGCGATCGAGCGCACGCAGGAAGAGCGCGTGCTTATCCCCGAAGGCGGCATAAAGGCTGCCGCGCGAAAGCTTGGTCGCTCGCAGCAGGTCTGGAAGCGCCGTGCCGTGATAGCCGCGTGACCAGAACACTCCCATGGCGCGCTCGACAGCGGCTTCCGTGTCGAAACCACGCGGCCGGCCACGCGGCAACTGCATTGCGGATTGGCGTGTCATAGCCGTATATATAGACTGATCGGTCTTGAATTGCAAATGGCAGCTATGAGCCAATCGCGTCGGCCTGCGTCGCAGCCAGCCTGCGCGTTCCAGCGGCAATCGGAAATCACTTGCCGGCATTCTCGGCCGTGCCGTAGCTGCGGGCGATGATGCCGGCAGCAACCTGCAACGAAGAACCGGTCATCCAGCTGCCTCCGATCAAGGCCAGCGATCCGTCAGACACGGTCTCATCGAGGATGATGATGCCGACAGACGCAAACGTCGCAATCGCGGCAAGAAATATTCCGACCGCGCTCAGGATCTCAACCACAGTATCCGGGCTCCATCGTCGTTGGATCGAGGCTGATCTTCGGGCCGAACGGCGAGGCAGATCGATGCCGACATAGAAGCTGAAAGCCCCAAAGAGCATCATGAACAGGACGATCCCGACACTTAAGGGCAGTTCGTTTAGCCGGCGCAATAATGCTGCGGCGACGTACAAGCCGCAGGAGCCTCCAATCGCGGCGAGTCCTACTCGTTCAATGAGATGCGCCGATTTGATGAGAGCCGCAGGAGCGAACCCGGCCGTCTTGGTGCCGGATGACCTGTCGAAATTTGCATTGGCCATTTTCATGGGGCTGCCTTTCCTAAAAGTTGCCTGCCGGAACGACGCGATATGTTGGCCGCGCCTCATGCAGCCATCGTCCGGCGTGAGGAAATCTCGATCGGCCGCATCAACGCGTTTGACGGCGTCATGCGCCTATATCCCCGAACACACCGTATGCCCTGCAGTTTTGTTGAATGGGTTTGGCCTGGGCTCGCGCAGGTTGCCGCCACATTGCCGGGCGCGTATTTGCGCCGCTTCCACGCTGGCGCCATTGAGCGCCCTCGGGTCCCCGGAAAAATCTGGTGTCGCTCATGACAGCAGCCGTTGGGACCGATCGAGCTTCTAGCACTGCCTAACGCGCGTCGGTGTGAACCCCTTCACATCGCCACGGCATGCTCCCTTCGTCATGTTCCGGGAGACAAGGTTCAAACAAACGTGTTCGGAGTAACGTAGTACCTGACTATTCGTTGGCCGACGGTTGATGCAGCGCAGGTTTCGGCGGGTCAGATATCGCCGACTCATCGATCGGCTCAATCTGGCGCAGAGTGCATATCAGTTCGAATTCTTTCAACGTTGCGAGTGGGTTCGGTCTTGCCGTCGAGCGGGGCGTCCAGCAATCCTGCCGTTTTGCATCCAGCCATTGCTCTCTTGAGTAGCGGACATTTCGACCGCGCGGCCTCCGGAAAAATCGAAAGCCGGGCACTGCAGATATGCGGCAAACAGGGCGTGCGACGACCGGGAAAAATATGCAATAATTTTTTCGTTACCGTGGTTCCAATATTAGGCAGGCCGCCAACCAGAGCGTGGGTGGTGCCAATGCAGCAAATTGCGGACTGGCTCGAGAAGCTGGGGCTTGGGCAATACGCGCTGCGTTTTGCCGAGAACGGCATTGATCTCGGTGTGCTTCCCGACCTGACGGATCAGGACTACGACAGATTGGGAGTCCTGATCGGTCATCGTCGCAAAATGCTGCGCGCGATTGCCGAACTCAATCAAGCCGAACTGGTCGCCGAGCCGGCGATCCGGCGCAATGCCGAACGACGCCATCTCACCGTCATGTTCTGCGACCTGGTCGGTTCGACGGCGCTCTCCGCGCGCCTCGATCCCGAGGACATGTGGGAGGTGATCCGCACCTATCGGGCCGCCTGCGCGAGGGTCATTGCCACTTACGACGGCATTATCGCCAGGTTCGTCGGCGATGGAATACTTGCTTATTTTGGCTATCCCGTTGCACACGAGGATGACGCGGAGCGCGCCGTGCGGGCGGGGCTCGACATCACCGCCGCAATAGGGCCGCTGGAGACGCGCGCGATACAGCGGGTGGAGGTACGGATCGCGATCGCGACCGGACTTGTTGTGGTCGGCGACCTCATCAGCGGAGGCACGTCAGAGCAGCAAGCGATGGTCGGCGATACACCGAACGTCGCCGCCCGGCTGCAGGGCCTGGCGGAGCCGGGGGCCGTTGTCGTTGCGGATTCGACGCGCCAACTGCTTGGCGACCTGTTCACGTTTCGCAGCCTCGGCCGCCGCGAGGTCAAGGGCATCGACGAGCCCATCGCGGTCTGGGCGGTCGAAGGCGGAGCCGCATCGGAGAGTCGCTTCGAGGCGGTGCGAACCGTGCGCTCGATCGGCTTTGTCGGCCGCAAGGCAGAGATCGAATTCGCGCTCTCGCGCCAGCAGCTGGCGTGGCAGGGCCAGGGCCAGGTGGTCCTGATTTCCGGCGAGGCCGGGATCGGCAAGTCGCGCATTGTCGCGACGCTGTTGGAGAATCCTGCGTTGGGGGCGCACCGCCGGGTGCGCTATCAGTGCTCGCCCTACCATACCAACAGCGCGCTGCATCCCTTTGTCGCTCAACTCGAGCGCGCTGCCGGCATCAGGTCGCAGGACACGCAGGAGCAAAAGCTCGACAAGCTCGAGGCAATGCTCGCGCTCGGAACGCAGCAGGTGGCCAAGGCGACGCCGCTCATCGCCGCTCTGCTTTCGATCGCCACCGGCGAGCGCTATCCGCCGCTCGGCCTGAATCCAGTGCAGCAGCGGCGACAGACATTCGTCGCCTTGCTCGATCAGCTCGAGGGTTTGGCACGGCAGCAGCCTGTGCTGGTTGTCTGCGAGGACATGCACTGGGCCGACGCCACCACGCTTGAGCTGATCGATCTCACGGTCGACCGGATCAGGGCATTGCCGATACTCGTGCTGATGACCTTTCGGCCCGAGTTCGAGCCGCCCTGGGTGGGGCTTCCCAACGTCAGCCTGTCGCGGCTCGATCGGCTCGACCGGCGGGAAACGCGCGCGCTGGTCGAGCAGGTGACCGTCGGCCGGCAGCTGCCAGGCGAAATGATGACGCAGATCATCGAGAGGACGGATGGTATCCCGCTGTTCGTCGAGGAACTGACCAAGATGGTGCTGGAGTCCGGACTGCTGGTGGAAGATGCCGGGCGCTATCGGCTCGATAGTCCGCTCCCGCCGCTCGCCATTCCCGCGACGCTGCAGGACTCGCTGATGGCCCGGCTCGACCGGCTGGCGCCGGTCAAGGAGGTGGCGCAGATCGGCGCTGCCATTGGCCGCGACTTCTCGTATACGCTGCTGCGATGTGTGGCGGGGCGCGATGATCTGACATTGAGCGCCGCGCTGGCGCAGCTCGAGCAGGCCGAGCTGCTGATGCGGCGTGGCTCGCCGCCGGAAGCACGCTACAGCTTCAAGCATGCGCTGGTTCAGGAAGCGGCTTACGAGAGCCTGCTCAAGAGCCGGCGGCTGCAGCTCCACAAGCATATTGGCGATGTCCTGCGCGACAGCTTTCCGGTGATCGCCGAAACCGAGCCGGAAGTCTTGGCTTATCACTTCACTGAAGCGGGGCTCGGCGAGGTGGCCCTCGGGTGGTGGCGCAAGGCCGGCCAGCAGGCGCTGAAACGCTCGGCGTATTCCGAGGCGGTCGCCCATCTCGGCAAGGCCGTCGCGATCGCCGATGGGGTGCCCGACGCGCCGGGCCGCATCATGAGCCGGCTCGATCTCCAGATTGCCTATAGCCGCGCGCTGCGCGGAAGCCTTGGGCACAGCGCGCCCGAAACGGTGGCGGCATGGACGCGCGCCCGGCAGTTCGCAGCTGACATCAATGATCCGGTCGAACTGGCGCCGATCCATTCGGGCCTGTTCAATGCCTGCCTCACTCACGGCGAGATCGCGCCGATGCGGGAGTTGGTGGATGCAATCGTCAGCGCCGCCGACCGGCGACCGGAATCGCCGGTGGCGGCAGTCCTCGCCCATTGCACCAGCGGGGTGACTTGCTGGTTCGGCGGCGATTACCTCAATGCGAAAGTGCATCTTGAGCGGGCCCTGGCGATCTACGGCGCCGAGCCGAATCCCGAGACCTTCAGGGCGTCGACGCTGGACCTGCCGTTCGTCATCATGAGGTTTCTCGCCCTGGTGCTCTGGCCGATCGGAAAGATTGATCGAGCGCGCCGGCTCGCCGCGGCAGCGGTGAGTGTCCCGGGCGAAAAGCGGGCGCTGTCGCAGGCCAATGCGCTGGTTCACAAGGCCGTCTTCGACGGACTATGCCGGGGCATGTTGCAGCAGACGGAGACCATCCTTGCCCTCGCTCTCGCCCGCGAACATACGATGCCGTTGTATGTGGCCGCCGGGACCTACCTGAACGGCCTTGCAAAGTGGCGCGCCGGCGAGCAGGTGGAGGGACTGAGCGAAATGCGCCGCGGCTGGACCTTGCTGCATGAAAATGATTGCTACCTTTGTGAGCCGTTCTGGGGGATGCATGTTGCCCTGGCGAACGCAGAAGCCGGGCAGCTCGAAACCGGGCTGGAAATTGTGCGCGCGTTGATCGGCTGGACGGAACAATCCGGCCAGCATTGGCTCGATGCCGAACTGCATCGTGCCCGGGGAGAGCTGCTGCTCCGTTGCGACCCGCCGAACGCTTCCATGGTCGAAGATGCCTTCAACAGGGCCCTTGAAATCGCCCGCCGCCAGCAGACCAAGACTTTCGAATTGCGCAGCGCGCTTGGCCTGGCGCGCTTCTACATCAGGAATGGTCGAGCGGCGCCCGTATCCGAACTGCTCGGGCCACTCCTTGTTGACTTCGACACCGCGCAGGATCTCCCCGAAATCGAAGAGGCGGAGAAGCTGCTCCGGCGCAGCCGTTAGCCGGTGCAACTACATTCTTTCGAGGGCCGGAAGGGCGAACCGCGCCGAGCGAAGCGTCTTCACTTCTCCGTCAGGCAGGCTTCGCGATCGGTACGCCACCAGCTACAATCCGCAACGCAACCTTGCCGCGTGGTGCAGCCTGATCCGGGATATGCGCTAGCTGCTGTTCGAGCCGAGAAGCTGCATGTCCCACGCATCCGCGGAGGCGCCAACCGCGCCGGTTTCCTCGTTCGTCTCCGATCTCGATCGTCTCGCCGCCGAAGTGATGGCCGACTGGAAGGTGCCGGGGGTCGCGCTTGCCGTGGTGCAGGACGGCAAGGTGGCGCTGACGCGGGCCTATGGTCAGCGCGATGTCGAGGCAAATCTGCCCGTAACGCCGGCGACGCAGTTCGTGATCTGCTCGATCACCAAATCATTCACCGCGACCGCGATGGCGCTGTTGCACCATGAGGGGCGGCTCGACTGGACCAAGCCGGTGCGCGACTACATGCCCGAGTTTCGCCTGAGCGATCCGGTCGCGACCGAGCGGGTCACGGTGCGCGACCTGCTGAGCCATCAGTCGGGGCTGCCGCGCCATGACTGGGTGCACATGGCGGGCGACCGGGCGCCCGCCGAAATGCTAGGCTTGATGCGGCATCTCGAATTGAGCCGCGATATCCGCACCACCTGGCAATACAACAACCTCTGCTACAACGTTGCGGGTCTCTTGATCGAGCGTCTCAGCGGACAGAGTTTCGAGGCGTTCATCCGGACCCGGCTGACCGACCGGCTCGGCATGACCGTCAGCTTCAACCTCGACGACCTTGACGCCGCAGGTGAAGCGGCGCGGCCGTACATGATGCACGAGGATACACGGCTGCCGGCGATGCGCCTGCCGATCCGCACCATTGCGGCCGGTGCGATCAACACGTCGGTCACCGGTCTTGCGAACTGGATGCGGCTGCATCTGGAGAAAGGTGAATTCGACGGCGAACGGCTGCTGCCGGCAGCGCTGATCGGTGAACTGCATGCGTCGCGTGCCTTCATCTCGGCGCCCAACCTCGCCGAGTTCGGTCAGGCGCTCTATGGCCTTGGCTTCCAGACCAACTACTATCGCGGCGACCGGATGGTGTTTCACGGCGGCGGCTGGGTCGGCTGGGGATCGCTGATGACGCTGATGCCGGACCTGGGCATCGGAATTGCCGTCCTGACCAACCGCAGCCCGAGCGAAGTGCCGTCAACGCTGACCTGGTACATCCTCGACCGGCTGCGTGGCCGCGCGCCGGTCGAATGGCGTGCACGCTTCCTCAAGCAGCGCGATGAATTCATCGCCCACATGCAGGTCGACAAGGACGCGCGGGAAAAGGCGCGTCACAAGGATACGCAGCCAGCGCACGAGCTGGCGGCGTATGCCGGCGAGTACGCGCATCCGGCCTATGGCGTGATGTCGATGACTGCAAAGGACGGCGCACTGCATTGGGCGTGGCGCGGGATGTCCGCACCCCTGACGCACCGTCATTACGAGACGTTCGAATTGCCCGAGGAGCCGCACCGCCTGCAGCCGGACCGGCTTGCCATTACCTTCCTGACCGACCGCGACGGCAACATCGTCAGCCTGTCGGCGCCGCTGGAACCTGTCGTGAAGGATATCGTCTTTGCACGCCTTGCGGCCGGCGACTGCACCGATCCTGCGTTCCGCGCCCGATGCGTCGGCCACTTCAAGAGCGGTTCGATAACGCATCGCGTCACGCTGGATAGCGAAAATCGGCTCGTGCTGAAGCCCGACTACCAGCCGGCCTATCGCCTCGCGCCCGAGCAGGGCAGAAGGTTTCGCATCGTCGAACTGGAGGGTTTTGTCGTCGAATTCCGCGGCGAGGCTGTTATCGACGAGGTGGTCTTTCACCAGCCGAATGGCGTCTTCGTTGCGCAGCGGGTGGAGGAGTAAGGAAGTAACTTTCTACGTCATTGCCCGCGACAAACGCGAAGCGTTGCGCATGAAGCAATCCATCCATCCGCTATGCCGCGAGATGGATTGCTTCGCTTCGCTCGCAATGACGGGGCGAGAGCGGCGTGCTCACTTCCCCGTCAGATAGACCTCACCGAGCAGCGACGAGTTCGACCACGGCACCTGCCTGGATTTGGTCGCGGCGACGACTTCGGCGCGCACCCGCGTCAGCATCTGCTGCACCTCGAGCCCGGGCGTGCCGATGTGGCGCGACAGGGCTGCCGAGAACGGGCTGTTGACGCCTTCGCCGTCGAGCGCCACCTGTCCGGGCGCGGTCGCATAGGCGATCAGCGTTCCCGCGCCCAGCGTCGAGCCGGCGCCAAGGCTGGCCGGCGCGGCGAGACCGGGTCCGGCCTGGATGCCGCGATTGGCGCCCGCGGAAGCCACTTGCGTCGTCGCCACGGGGGGAGTCATGGGGTTGTTGCGGCAGGCGTCCATGATCAGGATGTTGGTGCGCACCTGATCGTCAAGACCGGCCATGATCGTATCCATTTCCACCATCGTATCAGTCATGCGGCCGCCGGCTTGCAGCGCCACGTCGATCGGCACCAGGTAGTTGCGGCCCTCGACCTGCACGCCATGACCGGCGTAGTAGACCACCGCGACCTGCGCCCGCGCCGCATCGCGCAGGAAGTCGCGGATCGTCGACTGCATCGCGACGCGATCGAGGTCGATGCCTTCGTTCACGACGAAACCGATGTCGCGCAGGCTTTTCGCGATCGAGCGGGCGTCGTTGACCGGGTTGGGCAGCGGCGTGACGTGGGCGTAGGCGCCGTTGCCGATCACGAGCGCGACACGCCGCGTGATGCTCTGGACCGCGGTGGGAAGCGGGGCAGGGCTTGCCGCGCCGGCCGGCGCCGATGTCGTGTTTGATGTCGCATCTCTCGGCGCCGGCGCCGTTGGGTCCGTGAGCAGCGAGAGCCGAACCTTCGCGGTGGCCTGATTGGATTTGCTGCCGGCGTCCGACGCCTTGCCTTCGAGGGTGGCGGCGTAGTCCTGCTTCGCGCTGGTGAAATCGCCCTTTGCTTCATAGGCGAGGCCGCGCTGGCTGTAGGCCGAAATCAGCACGCTGCCGGGCGGCGTCATGATGTTGACCGGCGCCTTCGCCTTGGCGAGGCGGATCGCCTCGGTGCCGTCGGCAATGGCGCGTTCGAAGTCGCCCTTGGCGCGCCAAAGCACGGCGCGGTGGATCAGCGGCTGCGGCAGCGCCGCATCGAGCCGGATCGCTTCGTTGATGTCGGCCATCGCGCCGTCGAGATCGCCGAGCGCCTGTTTCGAGATGCCGCGGTTCTGATAGGAGAACGGGGATTTCCGTCCGGCGTTGATCGACGAATCATAGTCCGCGATCGCCTTGGCGTACTCGCCCTTGCCGCGCCAGGCGTTGCCGCGGTTATGAAACAGGATGCCGCTCGGTGGTCCCAGCCGCAGCGCGTCGTTGAAGTCTGATATCGCGATGTCGTATTCGCCCTTGTCGTAATAGGCCGAGCCGCGCAGATTGTAGATCGCGATATCAGGCTTGAGCCTGAGCGCCTCGCTGGCGTCGGCGATGACCTTGACGTAGTCGCCCTTCTTGTTCCAGCCGACCGCGCGCCAGAAATAGATGCCCGCGAGTTTCTCGCCGGAAAACACCTTCAGCGCGATGATCTTGTTGCAGGCATCGATCATCTGATCGGCCGGCGTGGTGTCGGTGGTGCAAAGCGGCCCGAGTTGTTTGCGGGACTGGGCGAGGGAGGGCGCCGACCACAGGGCGGCTGCGAGCAAGCTCAGCGTCAGGATCGCGCGGCGCATCAATTGGTCCTTACCATCAAGGGGTTGCGTCCTTGTCTTGGTGGCGAAATCCGGGATGGCGGTTCATGCCGGCCGGGCCGGGAAACAGGCCTTTCCCCCAGTGGGCAGATGGTGGTAGGACGTCCCGGTCACCCGCCGTTGCCCACCGTTCCGTCCCAAAACCGCCACCCGATGAAAAACGACAAGATTCTCAGCCAGATATCGGATTTCTGCCGCCAGGCCGATATGGCGGAGACGACGTTTGGCCGCCGGGCCGTCAATGATGGCAAGCTGGTGCATCGCCTGCGCGAGGGCAAGCGCATTACCATCGACACGCTGGACCGGATCCAGGCCTATATCGCCGCCTCGACGCCGGGCGGGCTGCCGCCGCCGCGCGGGATCGAAGTGCCTCCCGAGAAGCGTGACCCCAGGGGCAATTTCCGCTTCTTCGAGAACCGGCAGAAATACCTGCTGTTCGTCCATACCTGCAGCGAAAAGCGGATAATCGCCGACCGGGTGGCGCTCGAGCTGTCGAGCCTGCATCCGCGGCCGCCGGCGCTACGCGTGTTCGATGCCGGCGTCGGCGACGGCACGGTGCTGGCGCGGGTGATGCGCTCGATGCACGGCCGCTTCCCCCATATGCCGTTCTATATCGCCGGCAAGGAGCTCAGCCTGGAGGACGTCCGCCTGACGCTCGACAAGGTTCCGGACCGGCTGTTCGAACATCCCGCGACCGTTTTTGTGCTCACCAACATGTACTACGCCGAGGCGCCCTGGCTGACGCCGGCTTCGCCCGCGGCGGCCGCAGGCATGATCTGGCATGAGGTGGCCTTGCAGGGGGCCTCGTCGGGCGAGTTCGAGACCCAGATCGCCGCACTGGGCCCATTTCTTGAGCAGAACTGGCGGGCCAATGTCAGCCCCACATCGGGCATGCCGATCTATGAACGGCCGGTGGCGCTGGTGGTTTACCGGGAGGACCACCGGTTCCTGCTTGATTCGATCATCCCCCGGGCGGGCCGAACCGAGGCCAATTTCGATCTCGTCATCGCATCCCAGCCATACCGGGCCAAATCCTCTGTGAATTTCCGCGCCAAGCGGATCATCGCGCCGCTGGCGCGGGCGCTGCGGGCCGGCGGCCGGTTGATTGGAATTCACTCCCATGGGCAGGATCCGGGGCTAGAAATCATCCAGGCGGTGTGGCCCGGAGAAAATCCTTTCGCGGTGAGCCGTCATGAGCTATTGCGCACGGTGAAATATGAGCTGGGGTCAGCCGGGCGCGACCTCAATTTTAATGCTTACGCCGATAACCGTTCCATCTTCCGTTATGATATGGAAGCGCTGCCCAACGAGGTCACCGGCTCGATCGGAACCTCGACGGCCTTTGCAGCGTGGAATGCGGCGGTGTATGTCGCCCAGATCGAAGACGAACGGTTGACGGAAATGACCGAAAACGGCCGAACCCTCGATGCCACCAGAGAGGTTCTGCGCAAGCATAATGGGCTTTGGTTTTACGACGAATCCTACGTCATTTCGCGCCGTCGCGACTGACATTCCGGGATAAATGACAAAGAGAGCCCGCCGACAGCAGGCGGAAACAAGGGGTTGTTGATGCGCGCGTCTTATCTTTTCACCAGCGAGTCGGTTTCCGAAGGCCATCCGGACAAGGTTTCGGATCAAATCTCCGACGCCATTCTCGATGCCTTCCTCGAGAAGGACGTCAAGCTCGGTATTGCCGACGACAGTGCGGTAAATACCCGTCTCGGCTGCGAGACACTCTGCACGACCAACAAGATCGTGATTGCGGGCGAGGGCCGTGGCCAGTTGTTCCGCGACATTCACGGCGTCTCGGTGGTAGATCGCGAACTGATCTCCGAGATCGCCCGCGGCGTAGTCAAGGACATCGGCTACGACCAGAACGGCTTCTCCTATCACGGCGCCGATATCGAAGTGCTGCTGCATGGCCAGTCGCCCGATATTGCGATGGGCGTCGATGCCAAGAAAAAGAAGAGCGGCGAAGAAGAAGGCGCCGGCGACCAGGGCATGATGTTCGGCTATGCCTGCAACGAGAGCGAAATCTACGAAAAGGGCAGCTTCATGCCCGCGCCGATTTTCTTCGCGCACCGCATCCTGAAAGTGCTGTCCGACAAGCGCCGCAGCGGTCAGCTGTTCGACCTGCAGCCCGACGCCAAGAGCCAGGTCACGGTGAAATATGTCGAAGGCAAAGCGGTCGGCTGCACCAAGGTCGTGGTGTCGACCCAGCACAACGAGAAGAGCCGCAACGGCAAGAAGTATTCGCCCGGCCTGATCAAGGACATGATCGCGCATGAAGTCGAGTCGGCACTGCCGAAGGGCTGGATGCCGCAAAAGTCCTCCGACTTCCTGGTCAATCCGACCGGCAATTTCGTGGTCGGCGGCCCCGACGGCGATTGCGGCCTGACTGGCCGCAAGATCATCGTCGACACCTATGGCGGCTACGCGCCGCATGGCGGCGGCGCCTTCTCCGGCAAGGATCCGACCAAGGTCGATCGTTCCGCTGCCTATGCCGCGCGCTACCTCGCCAAGAACGTTGTCGCGGCCGGCTTTGCCGATCGCTGCACCATCCAGGTCGCCTATGCGATCGGCGTCGCCGATCCGATGTCGCTGCTGGTGGAAACCCACGGCACCGGCAAGGTCGATGAAAAGAAGCTCGAAAAGGTGCTGCCGCAACTGTTCCGGCTGACCCCGACCAACATCCGCCGTACGCTGAAACTGAACCGGCCGATCTATCGCCGCACCGCGTCTTATGGCCATTTCGGCCGCGCGCCGGAAAAGGATGGCGGCTTCTCCTGGGAAAAAACCGATCTGGTGTCCGCGCTGAAGGGTGCGTTCTGATTTTCTCCGTAATCGTCCTGCTTATTCCGGAAAGCCTTTCGCGCTTTTCGGAATAAGCTTTTTCAAGGGATCAACACATGACCGCCGCCGCCAAGAAGCCCGCCTTTACCGACTACATCGTCAAGGACATCTCGCTCGCCGAATTCGGCCGCAAGGAACTCTCGCTGGCCGAGACCGAAATGCCCGGCCTGATGGCGACGCGCGAGGAATACGGCCCGAAGCAGCCACTGAAGGGCGCGCGCATCGCGGGCTCCCTGCACATGACGATCCAGACCGGCGTGCTGATCGAGACGCTGGCCGCACTCGGCGCCGACATCCGCTGGGTCTCCTGCAACATCTATTCGACGCAAGATCACGCGGCGGCGGCGATCGCAGCCGCCGGCATTCCGGTGTTTGCCGTCAAGGGCGAGAGCCTCACCGAATACTGGGATTACACCGCCAAGCTGTTCGACTGGCACGGTGGCGGTCACCCGAACATGATCCTTGACGACGGCGGCGACGCCACCATGTACGTCCATCTTGGTCTGCGCGCCGAGAACGGCGACACCAAGTTCCTGGACAAGCCGGGTTCGGAAGAAGAGGAAGTCTTCTTCGCGCTGCTGAAGAAGCAGCTCAAGGAAAAGCCGAAGGGCTATTTCGCCGAGATTGCCAAGAGCATCAAGGGCGTTTCCGAAGAGACCACCACGGGCGTGCATCGCCTCTATGACATGCAGAAGGCCGGTACGCTGTTGTGGCCGGCGATCAACGTCAACGACAGCGTGACCAAATCGAAGTTCGACAACCTCTATGGCTGCCGTGAATCGCTGGTCGACGGCATCCGCCGCGGCACCGACGTCATGATGTCGGGCAAGGTGGCGATGGTCGCGGGCTTCGGCGACGTCGGCAAGGGATCGGCCGCGTCATTGCGCCAGGCCGGCTGCCGCGTGATGGTGTCGGAAGTCGATCCGATCTGCGCGCTGCAAGCGGCGATGGAAGGCTACGAGGTCGTGACGATGGAAGACGCGGCACCCCGCGCCGACATCTTCGTCACCGCCACCGGCAACAAGGACATCATCACCATCGAGCACATGCGCGCGATGAAGGATCGCGCCATCGTCTGCAACATCGGCCACTTCGACAACGAGATCCAGATCGCGGGTCTGAAGAACCTGAAGTGGGACAACATCAAGCCGCAGGTCGACGAGATCACGTTCCCCGACAACCACCGCATCATCCTGCTGTCGGAAGGCCGCCTCGTAAACCTCGGCAACGCCATGGGCCATCCGAGCTTCGTGATGTCGGCCTCGTTCACCAACCAGACGCTGGCGCAGATCGAACTGTTCGCCAACAACAAGGACGGCAAGTACAAGAAGGAAGTCTACGTTCTGCCGAAGTCGCTGGACGAGAAGGTGGCGCGGCTGCATCTCGCCAAGATCGGCGTCAAGCTGACCGAACTGCGCCCCGACCAGGCCGAGTACATCGGCGTCAAGCCGGAAGGCCCGTTCAAGGCGGACCACTACCGGTATTGATCGATCCGCATGCGCGACAAAAAAGCCCCGGAGCGATCCGGGGCTTTTTTCATGGCAAAACCCTGATACGATCTGAGGTGGAAGAACGACAAGCCCGCCACTATTGAAGCGGGCGGCACACTTTCCAGACTTCACTTTCAGACGCGAAAACATTGCGGAGGGAAAGCCATGTCGAACGGAGCAGCAAATGTCGCAATCCTCAAAGAAGTCTATCACCAATGGCACGAAACGCGCGGTGGTAGCGTCGAGCAGTTCCTGAGCATCGCCGATCCAAAGATCAGCTGGGGGTCGGTGCCGCGGGGCGCGGCACCGCTTCAATTCGCGACGCATTACGATGGCCGCGAGGGGTTGCGGACTTACTTCGACGGGCTCCTGGCCGACTGGGCGATGATACACTACACAATCGACGAATACGTCGCACAGGGTGAGGCTGTTTGCGCCCGTGGCTCGACGGCGTGGACCAACAAGAAGACCGGCAAGGCCGTGGAGACACCGAAGGTGGATTTTTGGCGCTTCAAGGATGGCAAAGCGGTCGAGTTCTATGAGTATTTCGACTCTGCCGCCGTCGTCGTCGCGGCCACCTGAAGCCGGTTGCAATTGGGCGCGGCCCTGCCCATACCTGTGGGCAGGGAGAGCGCGATGACGGATACATCAGAGCATTTCGACGTCCTCATCGTCGGCGCCGGTCTGTCCGGCATCGGCGCCGGATATCACCTGCAGCAGAAATGCCCCGGCAAGAGCTACGCCATCATCGAGGGCCGCGACTGCATCGGCGGCACCTGGGATCTGTTTCGCTATCCCGGCGTCCGCTCCGACAGCGACATGTTCACGCTCGGCTATTCGTTCAAGCCGTGGACCGAGCCGAAGGCGATCGCCGACGGGCCGAACATTCTCAACTATGTGCGGCAGACCGCGTTCGAGAACGGTATCGACAGGAAGATCCGCTTCAACCACAGCGTCAAACGCGCGTCGTGGTCGTCGCAGGATGCGCGCTGGACCGTGGAGGCCGAACGCAAGGTGGGCGAGGGTGGACCCGAGACCGTGCGCTTCACCTGCAATTTCCTGTTCATGTGCTCGGGCTATTACAAATACGAGGAAGGCTACACGCCGGAGTTTGCAGGATCAGCGGATTTCGCCGGCCGCATCGTGCATCCGCAGAAATGGCCCGAAGACATCGACTATGCCGGCAAGCGCGTCGTGGTGATCGGCTCCGGCGCGACAGCGGTAACGCTGGTGCCGGAGATGGCCAAGACCGCTTCGCACGTCACCATGCTGCAGCGCTCGCCGACCTATGTGGTGGCGCGGCCCGCGGAAGACGCACTCGCCAACAAGCTGCGGCGCAATCTGTCCGCAAAACTCGCCTATCACATGATCCGCTGGCGCAACGTGCTGTTCGGGATGTATTTCTTTCAGCTCTGCCGGCGCAAACCCGACCGCGCCAAAGCGCTGATCCTCGGCGGCGTCAAAATGGCGCTCGGCCCCGACTACGACATCGGCACGCATTTCACGCCGCGCTACAATCCCTGGGAGCAGCGGCTGTGCCTGGTGCCGGACGGCGACCTCTTCAAGGCAATCAGGGACAAGCGCGCCTCCGTCGTCACCAATCACATCGACACCCTCACCAAAAGCGGCATCAAGCTGAAGGACGGCAGCGAACTCGAAGCCGATATCATCGTCACCGCGACCGGGCTTAACCTGCAGGTGCTCGGCGGTCTCGAAGTCAGCGTCGACGGCAGGAAAGTCGATTTCGCGCGGACGCTGAACTACAAGGGCATGATGTATTCGGACGTGCCGAACATGGCCTCGGCGTTCGGCTACACCAACGCGTCGTGGACGCTGAAATGCGATCTCACCTGCGAATATGTCTGCCGCCTGATCAACTACATGGACCGGCACGGCTACAAGCAATGCGTGCCGCATAACCTCGATCCGTCGGTATCGGAACTGCCGTCGCTGGATTTCTCCTCCGGCTACGTGCAGCGCGCGATCGCGCAGATGCCCAAGCAGGGCTCGAAGCGGCCGTGGCGGCTCTACCAGAACTACGCCCTCGACATCGTCACGCTGCGCTACGGCAAGATCGACGACGGGGTGATGCAGTATTCGTGACGACCTCGCCGCGGGCTGTCCGTGGCGCCAGCCGGAAAGCCTTCTGCGTAATTTCGCGTATACGCGGGCCTGTGCGAATCGTTCAGCCTGCCCAACGGTTAACACCGGATTAACCGGTGCCGCCTACGCTGTCTGGCCTGAGGCTAACTGACAGCACGAGGAAGCCCATGGATGCCCAGCGAATTGCCGTCGATGCCGTGGTTGCATTGACCGATTGCGACCGCGACGCGGTCGTTGCCTTTATCCGCAGGCTCTATCTGGCCGGCGTCACGGACCCCAAGCGCCTGACCTTCAAGGGCCTGCAGGCGATGGGGCGGAGCTGATCGCCATCCCTGCCGCACCAAGCCACCGCCCTCGGCAACGGAGCCTTGGCGTCACGACAAGTTGTCCGCAAAAATACGGGGTACCTCTTCCGATCCCGGATGTCGGACGTTCCCGCTAGGGAACTGACCCTGTGTTAATGTAGTATTGCCGCTCTCCAACAATTTTTCGCCAAAGGTTAAGGCAAGCGTATCGACTTGTGGTTTACGAATCGAAGCAGTCCCGAATCAGGTTTTGCGAAGTGCCTGGAGAGCTGCGTTGGCCACTGCGACAAATACGTCCCGAACGAACAATGCCGAGATCGATGGTCTGCTCAGCGGCACCAGATGGACCGGCACGATCACCTACAGCTTTCCGGATTCGCCCAGCGACTACCCGGCCAACTATTACGGCTACGGTGAGCCGACGGCGTCAGGGTTCGGCATCGCCCCCTCGGCGATGCAGCAAGCCATTGTCTACGCGTTTGCACTGATCTCGAGCTATACCAACATCACGGTCCAGTATGCCGGAAACGGCAGCGCCGACATCATGGTGGCGCAATCCCCGGAAGCCAATCCGACCTCCTACGCCTATTATCCGGCCAACGTGCCGGCCGGCGGCGACATCTGGTTCGGCACCGCTTACCCCTATGCGCAGGCCAAGCTGGGCAACTATTATTTCGCGACGGCACTGCACGAGCTGGGACACTCGCTCGGCCTCAAGCACAGCCAGGAGACCGGCGGCGTCGCCAATGTCGCGGTGCCGACCGCGCATGACTCTTCCGAGTTCACGGTTATGAGCTACCGCAGCTACGTCGGCGCGCCGCTGACGGGCTACACCGCCGAATCCTACGGCTACGCGCAAACCTACATGGCGAACGATATTCTCGCCCTGCAGACGATGTATGGCGCCAACTATTCGACCAATAGCGGAAACACCGTCTACTCCTGGAACGCGACGACCGGACAGCAGTACATCAATGGGGTCGCGCAGCTGGCGCCCGGCAATGGCGTCGGCGGCTCGGCCAATCGCGTGTTCGAGACGGTGTGGGACGGCAACGGCATCGATACCTACGACCTGTCAAACTACGGGACCGGGGTGACGATCAATCTCAATCCCGGCGCGTCCTCGATCACCTCATCGACGCAAATTGCCTATCTCGGAAACGGGCACTACGCGCAGGGCAATATCTTCAACGCCTATTTGTACAACAATGATGCGCGGTCCTATATCGACAACGCCATCGGCGGCTCGGGTAACGATTCTCTCACCGGCAATGTGATCGCGAATACCCTGACGGGTGGCGGTGGAAACGATACGCTGATTGGCGGCGGTGGAAACGACGCGCTGATCGGCGGGGCCGGGACTGACACGGCGATATTTTCAGGCAACTCAAGCGATTATCTGATCAGCTACAACGCTACGACGCAGGTTTATACATTGGCGGATCAGCGCAGTGGCACGCCGGATGGCACGGAGACCGCGAGTGGGATCGAATATTTCGGTTTTGCAGACGGCACGTTTGCAAGCTCGAATTTTCCTAATCAGGCGCCGGTGGCGACGATCAACGATCACAGTGTGTCCGTGAATGTGTGGGCGCAGGTATCGAGCTGGGTCAATTATTCCGATGCCGATGGCAATGCCGCAACCCGGTATCAGTTCTGGGATGGCGGCAGCGGTGCCAACAGCGCCTATATCTGGACGCCCAACAATTATCATAACAATGCAGAAACCGAAATTACCGTCGCTGCCTCCGATCTTGCAAACGTCTGGATAAGGGGCGGGACGGCCGGTGGCTCGGAAACCATGTTCGTCCGGGCCTTCGATGGCATCCGTTGGAGCGCCTGGGACAGCTTCGTATTCACCACAATCCCGAACACGACGCCGGTGGCGACGATCAACGATCACAGTGCGAACGCGAATACGTGGGCGCAGGTATCAAGCTGGGTCAATTATTCCGATGCCGATGGCAATGCCGCAACCCAGTATCAGTTCTGGGATGGCGGCAGCGGTGCCAACAGTGCCTATTTCTGGACGCCCAACAATTATCATCACGCTGCAGAAACCGAAATTACCGTCGCTGCCTCCGACCTTGCAAATGTCTGGATAAGGGGCGGGACGGCCGGTGGCTCGGAAACCATGTACGTCCGGGCCTTCGATGGCACCGGTTGGAGCGCCTGGGACAGCTTCGTATTCACCACAATCCCGAACACGGTGCCGGTGGCGACGATCAACGATCACAGTGTGAACGCGAATACGTGGGCGCAGGTATCGAGCTGGGTCAATTATTCCGATGCCGATGGCAATGCCGCAACCCAGTATCAGTTCTGGGATGGCGGCAGCGGTGCCAACAGTGCCTATATCTGGACGCCCAACAATTCTCATAACGCGGCAGGAACCGAAATTACCGTCGCTGCCTCCGACCTTGCAAATGTCTGGATAAGGGGCGGGACGGCCGGTGGCTCGGAAACCATGTACGTCCGGGCCTTCGATGGCACCGGTTGGAGCGCCTGGGATATGTTCGGCCTCACGACGGTCTAGTCGCGAGAGTGCTTCCGTATCCGACGCTTCGCGGCTTCATAAGACATCCCCGGAAAAAGCCCCGGATCAGATCCGGGGCTCTGCTTTTTGCAGTATGCGTTTCGCGACTGTCTATTCCGGATTGCCGATCGCAACCTTCAGCGTGCCGACGCCGTCGACGCCGCATTCGATCTTGTCGCCCGGCTTGAGCTGGGAGACGCCGGCCGGCGTACCCGTCATGATGATGTCGCCGGCGGCGAGCGCGACCTGCTGCGAAAGCTGCCAGATGATTTCAGGCACGTTCCAGATCAGCTCGGTGAGGTCGCCCTTCTGGGTTTCGGCGCCGTTGACGGTAAGCCAGATCTTGCCCTTGGCGGGATGGCCGATCTTCGAGGCCGGCTGCAGCGCCGAGCAGGGCGCGGAATAGTCGAACGACTTGCCGACTTCCCACGGGCGCTCCTTTTTGCGCGAGGCGATCTGCAGGTCGCGGCGGGTCAAGTCGATGCCGACGGCATAGCCGTAGACATGGTCGAGCGCCTTCTCGGCGGGAATATTGAGGCCGCCGCCCTTCATCGCGACGACCAGTTCGACCTCGTGATGCAGGTCCTTGGTCAGCGGCGGGTAGGGGATGGTGGCGCCATCGGCCACCAGCATGTCGGCGTGCTTGGCGAAGAAGAACGGCGGCGCGCGCTCGTCATTGCCCATCTCGCGGATGTGCTCGAGATAGTTGCGCCCGACGCACCAGATGCGGCGCACGGGATAGGATTTCGATTCACCGACGACGGGAAGCGAAGGCTGCGGGGGAGCGGGAATGACGTAGGATGCGGCGTTCATGAAATGGGTCTCTGGACGGGTTTTGGGGTGGAACGGCGGCGATAGCTTTACGCGGTTGCGCTGATCGGCGCCAGACTGGGATGGCTGCGCTGTTGCAGGCGGAAGAACGAGGCGTAGCGCCCGCCGCGCCGCAACAGGTCGTCATGCTGGCCGCGCTCGACGATCTCGCCGCCTTCGACCACCAGAATGGCGTCGGCGTGCATGATGGTGTGCAGGCGGTGGGCGATCACGATCGTGGTCCGGTTCCGGCACAGATGCTCGATGGCTTCCTGTACGGCTTTTTCGGATTCCGAATCCAGCGCGGCGGTGGCCTCGTCCAGCAGGATGATCGGCGCGTTCTTGATCAGCGCGCGGGCCACCGCGATGCGCTGGCGCTGGCCGCCGGAGAGTTGCGTACCGTGCTCGCCGACCGGGGTGTCGTAGCCGAGCGGAAAACCCATGATGAAGTCGTGGGCACAGGCGGCCTTGGCGGCGGCCTCGATTTCGTCCCTGGTGGCGCCGACCTTGCCGAAGGCGATGTTGGCGCCGATGGTGTCGCGGAACAAATAGACGTCCTGGCCGACATAGCCGGTTTGCTGGCGCAGCGAATGGCGCGACACGCCCGAGATCGCCTGCCCATCGATCAGGATGGCGCCGTCGCCCACCTCGTAGAGCCGCAGCAGCAGCGCCAGCACGGTGGATTTGCCGCCGCCGGACGGGCCGACCAAAGCGGTGGTCTTGCCGGGTTCGGCGATGAAGCTCATGCGGCGCAGCACCGGCTCGTTCGGCCGGTAACCGAAGGTCACGTCGCGAAACTCGACCCGCGCGTCCGAGAGCTTCAGGGCCGGCTTGTCGTCGTCGGCGGGCTCGGTCGGCGGGCTGTCGACGATTTCCAGCAGCTTGCGCGCGCCGATCAGGTTGCTGTTCAGCTCGATATTGAGCCGCGCCAGCCGCTTGGCCGGCTCATAGGCCAGGAGGAACGCGGTCAGGAACGAAAAGAACTGGCCGGGCGAGGCGCCCATCGCGACCACGCGATAGCCGCCATACATCAGCCCCGCGGCGATCGCGAAACCGCCCAGCGTTTCCATCAGCGGGCTCGATCGGCTGGAGACCCGCGCCATCTTGTTGGCATTACGTTCGACGGCGGTGATGCTGGCGTCGATGCGCTCGCGCATCGCCTGCTCGAGCGTGAACGCTTTCACGGTGCGGATGCCCTGCAGCGATTCCTGCATGGTTTCCATGATGTCGGCGGTGCCGGAGAACTGGTTATGCGCAAGGCCCTTGATGCGCTTGACGAGCTTGCGCAGCACCAGCATCGCTGGCGGGGCCACGCCGAAACCCAGCAGCGCCATGTACGGATCCGTCATCAGCATGACGACGACGAGCGCGATCAGCGACAGCAGATCGCGTCCGATGGCGTTGATCAGGAGATTGAGGACCTGCGTCACCGACGTGGCGCCGGCGGTCAGCCGCGCCAGAAATTCCGAGGAATGCCGTTCGGAAAAGAAGGCGATGTTTTCGCTCATCAGCTTGGCAAACAGCTGGCGCTGGTTGTTGGCGAGGATCGCGTTGCCGATCTGCGACAGGATCACGGTGTGGCCGTAGGTCGCCGCACCCTTGAGCGTGAAGATGACGATGGTGACCAGCGACAGGATCGCAATCCCGCGCACGTCCTTGTCGACATAGGCCTTGTTGATGACTTCGCCGAGCAGATAGGCGGAACCGGCCGTCGTCGCCGCCGCGACCCCCATCAGCGCGAACGCCAGCAGATAGCGCCGCCAGTAGGCGAGGCCCTGTTCGGCCACCAGGCGGCGAATCAGGATCGCCGCGCCATAGGGGTCGTCGGTGATTTTTCTCGGAATTTCTCTTGGAAGCTCGGTCATCCGCGTTCCATTGACGGCGCTGGGCATGAATTACCCGCGTGTCAGGGCTGCTACGGTGACTGCTTGCCCGCTAAATGACGGTTTTTCAAGCCAAATAACAGCTTGATTTTACGCCGATTCCGCTTGCCGGCCGAGGCCGCCGCGCTCGTGGAACAGCCGCTCTTCCCAGGCCAGCGCATGGGTGGCGATGGTCTCGAGATCATCATATTGCGGCGTCCAGTCCAGCGTGGCGCGGATGCGGCTGGTGTCGGCGACCATGGTCATGATGTCGCCGGGCCGGCGCGGCGCGTACTGGACCGCGAAATTGCGCATGGCGACGCGGCGCACCGCCTCGATGGTCTCCAGCACCGAATAGCCGCGGCCATAGCCGCAGTTCAGCGTGACCGAACTGCCGCCGCTGCGCAGATACGACAGCGCGGCGAGGTGCGCCTGCGCGAGGTCGCTGACATGGATGAAATCGCGGATGCAGCTGCCGTCCGGCGTCGGATAATCGGTCCCGAACACGTCGATCTTGGCGCGCTGTCCGGTGGCGGCTTCGACGGCGATCTTCAGAAGATGCGTTGCACCGACGGTGGCAAGGCCGACGCGTCCCTTCGGATCGGCGCCGGCGACATTGAAGTAACGCAGCGCGACATATTTCAGATCGTGCGCCGCGGCGACGTCGTGCAGCATCAGTTCGGTCATCAGCTTGGAAGAGCCGTAGGGCGACAGCGGCCGGGTCGGCGCATGCTCGGGCACCGGCACAGCATCCGGATTGCCATAGACGGCGGCGGTCGAGGAAAAGATGAAGCGGTTGACGCCGCCCTTGACGGCCGCGTTCAGCAGGCTGCGCGTCGTCATGGTGTTGTTGCGGTAATAAGCCAGGGGATCGCGCATAGAATCCGGCACCACCACGGAGCCGGCGAAATGGATGATGCTCTCGACGCCGTGCTGGGACAGCACGCCCTCGACGAGGTTTTCGTCGCCGGCGTCGCCGATGAACAGCGGCACGCCCTCGGGCAGGAAGGCGGAGAATCCGGTGGAGAGATTGTCGATCACCACGACGCTTTCGCCGGCGTCCGCCAGCGCGTGAACCATATGACTTCCGATATAGCCGGCGCCACCGGTGACAAGCACGGTCATGGGCTTACCCTCTCTCCCAGTTGTTGCCGCCGATGCTAGCCGGGGCGCGGTGAAGAGTGGGTTTCGTCATGAGCGAACTGGCCACTATGCTTAATGTTGCGTATAGGAACCCTCGTAAACGGAGCCGGACGTGCCGATCGAGAACAATTCAGCCGATGATCTGCAGCTGATCGTGCCGAATCTGCACAGGCGCTATTCCGGCGTCACCGCAACCAACCGGATGGTGGCGCCGAAACTCGCCCAAATGTTTCGCGCGGCATGGCTCGGTTCCCACGCCCCTGACGGCATTGCGCGGATGGGTTTCGGCGATTTGCCAAAACTCTGGCGCCGCCGCACACCGCTGATCTGGCACGCGCGGCGCAACGACGAAATGATTGCCGGCGTGTTGTTGCGCGCGCTCGGCTGGCCGCTGAAGCTCGTGTTCACGTCGGCGGCGCAGCGGCATCATAAATCGCTGACGCGCTGGCTGATCCGGCGCATGGACGCGATCATCGCCACCAGCGCGCTCTCGGCCTCTTTCCTTAAACGTGAAGCAACGGTCGTGATGCATGGCGTCGATACTATCAGCTATGCGCCGCCGGCCGATCGCGCGGCGGCGTTTGCGCAAAGCGGATTGCCGGGCCGTTATGCGATCGGCTGCTTCGGCCGTGTCCGCGCGCAAAAGGGCAGCGACGTCTTCGTGGAGGCGATGTGCCGGCTGCTGCCGCGCTATCGGGACTTCACGGCTGTCATCGTCGGCGCTGTTGTGCCCGAGCAGCAGGGCTTTGCGAATGGCCTGAAAAAGCAGATCGAGGCTGCCGGTTTGCAGTCACGAATTATCATTACCGGCGAGATCGAGATCGAGGAAGTGCAGCGCTGGTATCAGCGGCTGACGATCTACGCCTTCACCTCGCGCAACGAAGGCTTTGGATTGACGCTGATCGAGGCGATGTCGTCCGGCGCGGCGCTGGTGGCGTCGCGGGCGGGCGCGGCCGAATTCGTGGTCGAGGACGGCGTCACCGGCGTGTTGATGCCGCCCGGCGACGTTGATGCCTTGGTGGCGGCGCTGGAACCGCTGATGCGCGATCCTGCCTCGGCGGCAGCGATGGGGATGCGGGCGCGAGCGCGCGTGCTGGAGAAGTTTAGTCTCGAAGCTGAAGCCAATGCGATCGCCGAGGTTTATCGCGGTCTTTCTATTTCGTCTCCAAACGCGTGATGTCCGATTCATCCAGATGAGCTGTTTTCTCATCAAGAAGAGGACTTGAGTGCCAGTCGGCGCTATCGCCGGCCTCGCCGTGCTTGACGGTGTGAATGACCGAATGGCGATACATGTAAACGTTGTGCGAAACGTTCGGCTCGGTGGTGCATATCTCGTTCGGTCCGAATATGCGGATCGTCAAAGCGCCTTCGACCAGTTCGGCGAGAGCCATTCTGCCCCGCTGGACGATATAGGTTTCGCGAACGTTGCGGTGATAATGGCTCTTTTGCCAGCCGCCGCTGTCGGTCGCCTCGGTCCGGATATAGGCCGTTCCATCGTCGTGCTTCAGGCGAAATCGAAATTCGCCGTTTGGCATTTCGTTATGTTCGATCGAGATGCCTTTCGTCCGCGCTTCTTCCGGCCCAACGCCGCGTGGTTGATCGGCCATGTTCGATTCCTCTTCGGCTAGGCCGTGTAGCTGTAAATCCGTTGCGCGTGACGCGAGGCTAGTCCGCTTCGCCCCGTTAGCGACCAAGCTCGTGCGGAATATGCCGCGAAGGGCCATTCAGCGACAAGCGGCCGATACTTGCCTTCGTGATTTTACGCTCCGATTGCGCGGAGCGCCTTATAGCCCGCGGCAACTGAAGACATGGATTTTATTTCTCCGTCTTCGAGCGCCTTGATCACTTCCTGCAGCGACATTAATACAACTTCGACTCCTGACGCCGCTTCCAACTCGTCAAGGCGTTGCTTTCCTGTCAGCTCACATCCGCTCGCAAGGAAAATATGCACTAGATTCGAATTCTTGCTTGAATCGTCAAAGCAGGTTCCCAAGTCCATCATGCTGCTCGGCGAATAGCCGGTCTCTTCTTCGAGCTCCCGCGCTGCTGCCGTCACAGGTGATTCCGACCGAAAGGTGCCGGCCGGGAATTCCAGCGTGATTGCCTGCACGGCATGCTTATACTGCCGAACAAGGATAAGCTTGTTTTCTGTTGTGATCGGGACCGCAATAGCCACACTGGGCCGCTGCGAGACAAAGTAATCGTCAACAACGCGCCCGTCAGGCAATTTAACGGTGTCTCGCCGGAGCTTATACCAACGGTGGTCGAAGACCATTTCGCTCGACAGTAGTGTCCAAGGCAGAATCAAGAAACCCTCCTCACTTGGTGAGATGGTCGTTTGGGTTGACTGGCCAGTCGCCCGGAAGCGTTTGGACCCTATACCACTTGGTACTACCGTAGAAACGATCCGATGCTGAGGGGAGCCTCGGAAGGTAGCAAGTCACGCAGCGCACACCTGCCTTAGAATATCTGCGACATACGCATCGAGGTCGCCGCCTGCAAAAAGAAAACCCGGCAGGCCGACGGCTGCCCCAGCCTCGATATCGGTCGGGCGGTCGCCAATGACAAAGCTGCCCGCCTGACGCACCGGCCAGTGCGCCATCAGATCATGGATCATGCCGGGGCTTGGCTTGCGCCAATGATGATTTTCGAGATAGCCGGCGACGGTGCCTTCCGGGTGGTGCGGGCAGTACCTGATATCGTCGATGACGGCGCCTTGCGCCGCGAGCTCGGCGCGCATCCAGTCATGCAGCGTGTTGAGTTCGGCTTCGGTGAAATAACCGCGCGCGATACCGGCCTGGTTGGTGAAGAAGAACACGAAATAGCCGGCATCGTTCAGCCGCCGGATCGCCTTTGCCACATTCGGCATCCAGCGAATCCGTTCCCGCGTTCCAACATAGCCGTCGTCATGGTTGACGACCCCGTCGCGGTCGAGGAAGGCGGCGGGCTTCTGGATGGCGCGGGCGAGGTCGGCGCCGCTCATTTCGGAGAGGCCTCGCGCATCATGGCCTGCTCGATCTCGTCGCAGATGCCGTGACCCATCGCGAGATGGATCTGCTGCACCACCGGTGTGTCGTCGGTCGGCGCCACCAGCAGATGATCGCAATCCGCGCCCATGGCCGCGCCCTTGCGCCCGGTGAAGCCGACCGTGACAAGACCGCGCTCGCGCGCCTTGCGCAATGCCGTCAGGATGTTCGGCGAGCGGCCCGACGTGGTGAGCGCGAGCAGCACGTCGCCGCGCACGCCGAGGCCTTCAACCTGGCGGGCGAAAATCTGTTCATAGCCGTAATCATTGCCGATTGCCGTCAGCGCCGACGTGTCTGTCGTGAGCGCAATCGCCGCGTAGCCGGGCCGGTCCTGCTTGTAGCGGCCGACGATTTCGGCGGCGATGTGCTGGGCGTCGCCGGCGCTGCCGCCATTGCCGATGATCAGAAGCTTGTTGCCGGCGCGCAGCGCCGCAATGATCGCGGCTGCAATGGCGTGCGCGACGGCGAGCAGTGCCGCGTCGCTGTTGGCGCGTTCGAGCGCGACGAGCGACTCTTTCAGGTGGGCGGCGATCAGGTCTTTCGAATTCTGGCTCAAAATGCACCGTCAGGGTTGCAACGCGCAAGTTCTACCTTGGAAGTCTTGGTACTGATCGTGCGGTCCATGCGCAAGGTCACGGGGGGAGCTGCGCACGCGCGCGGGCTTCGCCGAGCACGCGCTGCACGATCTCGACCACGTCGGATGCCGGGATGTCGCGCATGCAGCGATGCTCGTTCATGGTGCAGACCGTGCGCTGGCAGGGCTGGCAGGCAAGCTGCGATCTGGTTTGCAGGACCGTCGCAGCCAGGCCGTTCAGCGGTGCCCAGAGATAGGGGCTGGTCGGCCCGAAAATGCCCATGGTCGGCGTGCCGATCGCGGCCGCAATGTGCATCAGGCCGGAATCATTTGAGATGGCGACGCTGGCTGCCGCCATCGCCAGGATTCCGTTGCGCAGGTCTGACCCGGTGAGGTCGCGGATTCGAGGTCCCCCGACGGCCACGATCTCCTGCGCCAGCGCCTTTTCGCCGGGACCGCCGACCACCCAGACCTCAAAGCCGCGTTCTGCCAGCAGCCGGGCCGCTTCCGGGAAATAGGTCCAGCGCTTGGACGCACCGACAGAGCCCGGCCCCAGCGCCACCGCAGGCCCCGTACCCAGCCCATTGGCCTGCCGCCAATGGCTGGAATCCTCCGGCGGCACGGCCAATTGCGGCACCGGCCATTCCGGCGGCAACGGCGCGCCATCGGGCAGCGCCAGCGCGGCATTCTTGTCGATAAAGCGGGGCAGGGCCTTCTCGCCCCAGCGCATCCGGTTGATCAGCCCGAACCGGGCTTCGCCGAAGAAGCCTACCCGTTCCGGGATACCGGCCAGCGCCGGCGCGATCGCCGCCTTCCAGGTCCGGGGCAGGACCAGGGCGGTCGCATAGCCCCGCGACCGCAATTCCCTGGCCAGACCCTGCTGCCTGGCCACCGCCAGCCTGCTGCGCGGCAGGTCCCAGACAATCCCGGCGCGGACCCCCGGCATGTAATCGACCAGGGGGGCGCAAAGGGAGGTCACCAGCAAATCGACCGGCCGGTTCGGCCAGCGCTGCTTGAGGACGCGCACCACCGTATGGCCTCGGACGAAGTCGCCGATCCACATATACGGGATGATCAGGATCGGCCTGGTGTCGGCCGAATCCTCGATCGCGATCCCATCTGATGAATCTGTATTCATGTCTTATGCGTCTGGCGCCCGGCCTTTTCCGGCTCCGGAGGTAACCGCTCCTAACCGGCAGGTAAAGCCGCACCCGGCGGTCTTCACCAAGGCCCACAACCAAAGTTGCCTGCCGGGCGCGTCTGAGGCAAAGCTGGCGCCGCACAATCACGGCAGGGGACGGCATGTTGCTGGTGACCGGTGGCGCCGGTTTTATCGGATCGAACGTCGTGGCCGCGTTGAACGACGCGGGCCGCACCGACGTGGCCGTGTGCGACATCCTCGGCCATGACGGCAAATGGCACAATCTCGCCAAGCGCCAGCTCGCCGACTTCGTTCCGCCGGCGGAACTGATGGACTGGCTGAAGGGCCGGCGGCTCGACGCCGTGATCCATCTCGGGGCCATTTCCGAGACGACCGCGACCGACGGCGATCTCGTCATCGAAACCAATTTCCGGCTGTCGATGCGGCTGCTCGACTGGTGCACCTCGAACGCGACGCCGCTGATCTATGCGTCCTCTGCGGCCACCTATGGCGATGGTGAGCGAGGCTTTCGCGATGACCAGTCCGTGGAAAACCTGAAAAAACTTCGGCCGATGAACCTGTACGGCTGGAGCAAGCATCTGTTCGACATGGCGGTTGCGGAACGCGCGGCGCGCGGCGAGAAATTGCCGCCGCAATGGGCCGGGCTAAAATTCTTCAACGTGTTCGGGCCCAATGAATATCATAAAGGTACGATGATGAGCGTGCTGGCGCGGCGCTTCGACGACGTCAAGGTCGGTCGCCCCGTGCAGCTGTTCAAGTCGCATCGCGAAGGGATTGCGGACGGCGATCAGCGCCGCGATTTCATCTATGTCGACGACGTCGTTCGCGTGACGATGTGGCTCTTGGCGGCGCCTCATGTCAGCGGTCTGTTCAACGTCGGAACCGGCACCGCGCGCAGCTTTCGCGACCTGATGCTAGCGGCCTACGCCGCGCTCGGCACCAAACCGAACATTGAGTATATCGACATGCCCGAACAGATTCGCGGCAGCTATCAATATTTCACCCAGAGCGAAGTCGATCGGCTGCAGCACGCCGGATATAACGGCGGCTTCACGGCGCTGGAAGACGCGGTCGCCGCCTACGTGAAGGGTTTCCTTGACCGCGCCGATCGCTTCCGCTGACGGGCCACAGGTAAGACCATATGTTTGATTTTGACGCCCTGTCGCATGCCATTGCCAGCCGTACCGTGCTGTGCGTCGGCGATCTCATGCTGGACGAGTTCATCTATGGCGAGGTCTCACGGATTTCGCCAGAGGCGCCAGCGCCTGTCATTGCGGTCCAGCGCAGCGAGACCAATGTCGGCGGCGCCGGCAATGTCGCGCGCAATATCGCCTCGCTCGGCGCGCGCTGCATCTTTGCAGGATTGATCGGCGAAGACGAAGCGGGCGCGAAACTGCGGGCAGAGCTTTCGCGTGAAACCCGGATCGAGGCCGTGCTGGTGTCCGATCCCAACCGGCCGACAACGCGAAAAGTGCGTTTCGTCTCCGAGCATTTTTCCACCCATATGCTGCGCGCAGACTGGGAACTGGCGCAGCCGGCAGCGCCCGACATCGAGCAAAAGCTGATCGACGCCATCCTGCCGCAACTCGCCCGCGCCGACATCGTACTGCTGTCCGATTACGCCAAGGGCGTGCTGACGGCGCGGGTAATCCGTAACGTCATCGACGCCGCCAAGAAGCTCGGCAAGCGCGTGATCGTCGATCCCAAGAGCGCCAATCTGGCGATCTATCGCGGTGCGACACTGCTGACGCCCAACCGCAAGGAGTTCGCCGAAGCGACCCGCAGCCGCGCCGACAGCGAACAGGGCATCGCCGATGCGGCCCAGGATGCGATGTACCTGGCCGATTGCGAAGCCATGCTGGTGACGCAAAGCGAACACGGCATGACGCTGGTCGTTCGCGGCGGAGACGCGATCCATGTACCGGCGCTTCCGGTGAAGGTGCGCGACGTCTCCGGCGCCGGCGACACGGTCGCGGCCGTATTGGCGCTGACGCTCGCCGCCAACGCCGATTGGGAAACCGCGCTGCGGATGGCGAATGCCGCGGCCGCCGTTGCTGTCGGCAAGAAGGGCACCGCCACCGTCACGCCGGCCGAACTGCGGCGAAAAATCCTGCCGCATGCGTCGCTGGCGGCCGAAGAAAAAATCGTGGCGGCCGGCGGCGACCTCGACGTTCATCTTGCTGAGTGGCGCAAACAGGGCCTGCGCGTCGGTTTCACCAATGGCTGTTTCGACATCCTGCATCCCGGCCACGTGAAAGTGCTGACCGCGGCGCGCGGCGCCTGCGACCGCCTGATCGTCGGATTGAACAGCGATGCCTCGGTCAAGCGGCTGAAGGGCGAGGGGCGCCCGGTGCAGGACGAGCGCGCGCGCGCCGAAGTGCTGGCGGCGCTGGAGGCGGTCGACCTCGTCGCGATCTTCGAAGAGGACACGCCGATCGACCTGATCACGCGCGTGAAGCCGAGCGTGCTGGTCAAGGGCGGCGACTATACCCGCGAGCAGGTCGTCGGCTATGAGGTCGTCGAAGCCTGCGGCGGCGAGGTGCTGCTGATCGATATCCTGCCGGGACACTCTACGACCTCGCTGGTCGACCGCGCCCGCGGGGGCGCAGCGTGAACGCCAGGACGGCCACTTCGCCGGCAGGCCAGGCGCTACCGGTCTGGCGCGATCCCGCCAAGTGGGCGAAAGCTGCCGATATTTTCGCGGTGCTGATCGCGTTCTCGCTGCCCTGGTCAACCTCGCTGGTCGGCATCTTTGCTGTGATCTGGCTGCTGGCGCTCGCGCCGACGCTCGATTTGAGACTTTTTCTGCAATCGCTGAAGCGGCCGATCTGCGCGTTGCCGATCGCGCTGTTTCTGCTGGCGCTGGTCGGGACGCTTTGGTCCGACGCGCCGTGGGACGTGCGCAGGTACGCCCTCAGTCCCGCAACGAAGCTCCTTGTACTGCCGCTGCTGTTCTATCATTTCGAACGCTCGGCGCGCGGCATGTGGGTGTTGGTCGCCTTTCTGGTCTCCTGCGCGCTGCTGATGGTGATGTCCTGGCTGGTCCTGATATATCCCGGCCTGTCGCTCAAACCGGAGGGGGCCGACCGTGGTATTTTCGTCAAGAACTACATCGACCAGAGCCAGGAATTTGCACTGTGCGCGGTCGTACTCGCTTATCCCGTCATCACACTGTTGCGGGACAAGAAGTTCTGGCAGGCATTGCTGCTGATCTTGATTGCGGCAAGCCTGCTCGCCAACATGGCGTTCGTCATCGTGTCGCGCACAGCGCTCGTCACCATGCCGGTCATGCTCGCGGTATTCGCGCTGATGCACCTGAAATGGCGGACCAACGTCATCCTGTTCCTGACCGCGATCGTGCTGGGCGGGCTGGCGTGGATCGCGTCGCCCCAGTTGCAGGCGACGACGGACAGGTTCGCGCGAGATTACCGGTTGTACAAGGAACTCAACCAGCCGACGTCGCTCGGCTTGCGGCTGGTATTCTGGGAGAAGTCGCTGCGGTTTTTTGCCGAGGCGCCGATCATCGGACACGGGACCGGATCGACGCGGAGGCTGTTCGAGGCCGCCGCCACCGGTCCCGCGGGACTTGCCCAGGGCGAGGTAATCGGGAATCCGCATAACCAGACGCTTAACGTCGCGGTCCAATGGGGTTCCGTCGGGGTCGTCCTCTTGTATGCGATGTGGCTGGTGCACCTGCTGTTGTTTCGTGGCGAAGGCCTGGTGGCCTGGATCGGCCTCATGGTCGTCCTGCAGAACTTCTTCAGCTCATTGTTCAACTCGCATCTGTTCGATTTCCACGAGGGCTGGATGTACGTGCTGGGTGTCGGAGTGGCCGGCGGCATGATACTGAGGGCCAAGGATACTTAGGCCAAGGATACCAGGGGCGGAAGCGCGATGCCGGCGTCCACAGGCTGAGCGAATCCCGGATCAGCAACACCGGCCGTAAACGCTGGTTTGGGTGATCGAGATGAGCTATCAGCGAGGTTTGACGTTGCGGGACAGGTTTAGTTGATCAAGAGCATGATGCGTCTTTCCCAATTAACGCTGCGGAACCTGCTGATCGCAACGCATGATGCGCTTGCGACCGGCGCAGCGTTGTTTGCCAGCTTCTATCTCCGGTTCGAAGGCGACATGTTCTACGATCGCCTGCCGTTGCTGCTGCGCATACTGCCTTTTTTCGTCGTATTCAGCGTTGTCGTTTGCTACTTCTCCCATCTCACCACGACGAAATGGCGGTTCATTTCGCTGCCGGATGCGTTGAACATCCTGCGCGCGGCGACGATCCTGACGCTCGCGCTCGTGGTGCTCGACTACGTGTTCGTTGCGCCGAACGTCCTTGGCATGCCGGTCGCGCCGAACGTGCCGGGTGCGTTCTTTATCGGCAAGATCACCATCATCCTCTACTGGTTTCTCGAGGTGTTCTTCCTGAGCGGATTGCGGTTCGCCTATCGGTATTTTCGTTACACGCGCGCGCGACTTCATGCGAAGGCCGAGAACGCTTCGCCGGCACTTCTGGTCGGCCGCGCTGCGGACGCCGAGATTCTGCTGCGCGCTATCGAGAGTGGCGCCGTCAAACGCATCTGGCCGGTCGGCGTGTTGTCGCCGTCGCCGGCTGATCGCGGGCAGTTGATCCGCAACATTCCCGTGCTCGGCGGCATCGACGACATCGAGGATGTGATTCGCGATTTCGAGGCGCGCGGCAAGCCGATCGCGCGCCTCGTGATGGCCCCATCGGCGTTCGAGCCGGAAGCGAGGCCCGAGGCGGTACTGATGCGCGCCCGCCGACTCGGCATGATCGTCAGCCGGCTGCCGTCGCTGGAAAGCGGAGAAACGCCGCGGCTGACCACGGTTGCCGTCGAGGACCTGCTGCTGCGTCCGAGCGAGACCATCGACTACGCGCGTCTCGAAACCCTGGTGAAGGGCAAATCCGTCATCGTGACCGGTGGCGGCGGGTCGATCGGTTCGGAAATTTGCGAACGCGTGACGACGTTCGGCGCCGCGCGGCTGCTGGTGATCGAGCATTCGGAACCGGCGCTCTATGCGATCACCGAATCGCTGGTCGAGAGCGGGACCGCTGCGCAGATCGACGGCCGGATCGCCGATATCCGGGATCGCGAGCGGATCATGCGCCTGATGAGCGAGTTCAAGCCGGATATCGTGTTCCACGCCGCCGCGCTCAAGCATGTGCCGATCCTCGAACGCGACTGGAGCGAGGGGGTCAAGACCAACATCTTCGGCTCGGTCAATGTTGCCGACGCAGCGCTGGCCGCCGGCGCCAAGGCGATGGTGATGATTTCGACCGACAAGGCGATCGAGCCGGTCTCGATGCTGGGCCTGACCAAGCGCTTTGCCGAAATGTACTGCCAGGCGCTGGACCATGACCTGGCGACGCAGTTGGACGGCAAGCCGCGGATGCGGCTGATTTCCGTGCGGTTCGGCAACGTGCTGGCGTCGAACGGATCTGTCGTGCCGAAGTTCAAGGCGCAGATCGAGGCGGGCGGTCCGGTCACGGTCACCCATCCCGACATGGTCAGGTACTTCATGACCATCCGCGAGGCCTGCGATCTGGTGCTCACGGCCGCGACGCATGCGATGACGCCGGCACGTCCCGATGTTTCGGTCTATGTGCTCAACATGGGACAACCGGTGAAGATCGTCGATCTCGCCGAGCGCATGATAAGGCTGTCCGGCCTGCAGCCCGGTTACGACATCGAAATCGTCTTTAGCGGAATGCGGCCGGGAGAACGGCTGAACGAAATCCTGTTCGCCAGCGAGGAGCCGACCATCGAGATCGGCGTGGCCGGCATCATGGCCGCCAAGCCCAACGAGCCGCCGATGCAGGTGCTTCGCAAGTGGCTCGCGATACTGGAGGAGGCGATTGCAAGAGACGATCGTGCCACCATCAGGGCGGTGCTCAAGGACGCGGTTCCCGAATTCGGATCGACCGCGGCTTGACCGCTAGCGCTGGTCTGTCTGCGCAACGCGCGCCTGCGAAAACTGAAACAAGACGGCCGCAACACCGAAAGCTCCAAGCGCCAGCATCGTCAGATCGATGCTTCTTGAGGAAGCGGCGATCGTCGTCATCGCCAGGCCAGCCAAGGCGAGGTTGAGCAGGAACACGCGGGCGACGACTTGCGTGACGCTGAACCCGTTATCCGTCGCGCGCTGATAGAAGTGCGATCGATGAGCGTCCCAGAACCGTTCGCCTTTGGCCAGCCGCCAAAATAAGGTGATGGTCGCATCGGACAGATAATACAGTGGGAGCAAAATGGCTGCGGCGAGGTGTTGACGGGATGCCAGTTCAAGCAGGCACCAGCCGGTGAGCAGGCCGATCGGCAGGCTGCCAACGTCGCCGAGGAACAGTTTGGCCACGGGCCGGTTGAACGGCGCGAATCCCAACAGGGCGCCGGCAAGCCCCAGCGCGATCGGCAGGATGTCCGCAGGAGCCTCACCCAGCAGCGCGATCACACCGAGCGCGACAGTCAACGGAACCATCTCGGCAACCGTCATCCAGTCAAGACCGTCCATGAAATTGACGAGATTGATGAACCAGAGCATCCCCAGCACGATGAATGCCCGCTCGATCGCAACGGGGATGATCTCGAAGATTCGGATTTGTGGCGGAAGGGCCGTGAACAGCACCACGACCACGGCCAGTTGAAGCGTCAGGCGGGGAATCACCGGGATCGGGCGAAGATCGTCGACCATGCCTACGGCAGCGAGGCAGAAAGCTGCAGCAAGCACGATCAGAATGGCCGTTCCTGAAGCGGTCGAGCCGGACAAAACTGTCAATGCCGCGCCGATGGCGGTCGCGGCAATGACGGCCAATCCCCCGCCCTGGGGCGTCGGCGTCACATGCGACGATCGTGCATTCGGCCTTGCGAGCGCATAGCGCTGCAGCAGGGGACGCAGCGCCACAATCAGCATCGCACATATCACCGCGGCCGTGGCCGCGATTGCCAGCGATGTGGTTAGTGCAAGGACGGTCATAGGAGCATAACTGGCGATTGTCCGATTTTCGGTATCGATGACCTAGCAGGTGAGCCGAGCCAGGAGAATATGAATTTCAAGGGGGTATCGGATAGAAGGCGACGCGACAAATTCAGGCGATTTTCGATGACGCAAGCGTCGCTGGTCGAACCACCGAGACCACGCATGCGTTCAGAGTGCCGAGATATGGGCCTGCTGCCGGGGAGGCGGCCGATCTGAAACCGAGGCCATATCCATGCGTTTCAGGGCGATAATTCCCACCACCAGTGCGAAGAAAAACTGGAAAGCGTAGGAGAACGCGAAGGCGCCGGAAAGTTCGGAGCTTACCAGGCTGAATACGTACAACAACACAGCGCACTTTTCCGGAACCGACAACGTGCGCCAGAAATTCAGGGAAATGCCGATTGGCAACAGGGTGAGAATGGTGATGAGCAGCAGGCCGGCAATCCCCGTTTCATAGAGCATTTCGAGGTACACATTGTGGGGGTAATGCTTGGATCCTTCAGCCTTGCGCAGCAGCCAATCGGGTGCGCCCATTCCTTCATTCACCGGGAACATGCCGATCCCGCGACCGAACAGCAGCCGATCAGGCTCCGCAATTATGCTGTTCGCCGTCCGCGCCCAGATCTGCGTGCGGAAGCCCGGATTCGGATCCTGAATTTCCCGAATGGTGCGAGAAATCGCGTCGCCGGCCTTGGGGTCGACGGTCTGGCCCTGAAATGCCCGCTGATACAACCAACCCGATGCCGCCGCAACGGTGATCACCGCCAGCGTCAAGCCGACCAGAGCCTGCTTTCTTGAACGAACCCACAACTCCGCGGCGGCGAAAAAAGCGAGACTGCAAATCAGCGCAACGAGCGCGCCTCTGGCGGCGATGTGAAACAGGAAAGCCAAGGCAAACGGCAACGCCACCACGGCGGCAATTCGCATCGTTCGATGACGGCTCAGTCCGAGCGCGGCAATCGCGGCCGCCCCGAGTACTTGTCCAATGTTCTGGTGCAAGGCGAGATAAATATCCGCGCTGCCGACACCAAATACGTCATGAATGACGCCGCCCTGCATGAGGTCGCCGGATCGGACGGCGTATTGGGCGATCACTATCAAATATATCGCCGCGGCGCCAAGCAGCACCAAAAGAACTGTGTTCAGGGCGCGCGCGGCTGCGAAGCCAAAAATCAGGAATAGTCCATGGAAACTCAGGATCCCGATCAGGTGCGTTATCGGAACGGCCGACCGGGATTGAACCAGGAAATTGATGCTCACCAGACCATAGAAGGTTATCAGAATCAGAAGAAGGTCACGGACCGAACCTGCCATGTCGCCCAGTGCGCGCCAGTGGACGGCGACGAGCGCCGCACCGATCGCGCATGTTGCGGCAAAAATGGGTGTCGAGCCGACCAGATAAAACGGAATGAACGTTTTTGCGAATGCCGCCGTCGTAACAATTGCCGCCGTCACTTCCGTAAACCGGCGTGTAGTGTAGTTAACCAACATGGGGAGCGGTCTCAGTAATTATTTGAGATACGAAAACTCAAGTGTTGTTCGGCCCTTCTTGCGCTTTCGGCAAGTTCGATGATGACGTCATGTCCTGGCGCCAACGAGATCATCCTGGCGGTCGCATCCGGGATGCGCCGTTCCCCGGCTACGGTTTTACCCCGCAATGCCGGGCAAGGCTGGCAACCACGCGCGACGCGGTATGGCCATCCCAAAGCGGGATATTGGAGGGACGCCGTGGCCCCGCGCCCATCGCAGCTGTTGCTGCGCCCAGCAGGGTCTCGGGAGTCACAAGCTGATTGGTGCCGTGGGTGATCGTGACAGGGCGTTCGGTGTTGCTCCTCAGCGTCAGGCAGGGAATACCGATGAATGACGTCTCTTCCTGGATGCCGCCGGAATCCGTGATCACCAGTGCCGAACTGAAGACGAGACTCATAAAGTCGACATAACCCATGGGTTCGATCAGGCGAATGTTGGAGTGTTGCAGTCGCCCGATCAGATCTGCCGCTTCCAGTTTCGCGCGGGTGCGCGGATGCACCGGAAACACAATATTGGTCGATGCTGCGAGTTGTTGAAGCGCATCAGCTATCCGCGTCAGCATAGCGGTGTCATCGACGTTGGCGGGGCGATGCAGCGTGACGACCACGTATTTCTCTTCGGTAACGCCGATACGCCGGGCGGTAGACGCCCGCGATATCGTGTCTTTCAGCATGAGATAGCTGTCGATCATGATATTGCCGACGAGGTCGATCTTGGAGGGGTCGATGCCCTCCCGCTTGAGATTGTCGCTGGCATCCTCGGACGGGGCCCACAACAGGTCGCTGATGCTGTCGGTGACGATACGGTTGATCTCTTCCGGAAGCGTGCGGTCGAAATTGCGCAACCCGGCTTCCAGATGCGCGACCGGAAGATTCAGCTTCTTTGCAGCAAGCGCGGCTGCCAGGGTCGAATTGACGTCGCCCACGACGATCACCCAGTCCGGTTTGCCGGCGAGGAGCAGGTCTTCATAGGCAACCATGATCGCGGCAGTCGACCGCGCATGGGTTTCGCCGCGTGCACCGAGATTGAAGGCGGGCGGCGGCAGGCCAAGGTCGGAAAAAAAGGCGTCCGACATGTTCTCGGAGTAGTGTTGACCGGTGTGGATGAGCGCCGGCTTGATCCAGTTCTCGTGCGACATCGCGCGAAAAAGCGGCGCGACTTTCATGAAATTGGGCCTCGCCCCGACGACGATATGGGCATTTATCATCGTTGTTTGCTCACAGCCATTGCGTCGCGAAGGGCTTTGTCAAACAGCCGTGTCGTCTGTTTGATATCGAAAGCATCGACGTCGTCCTTGAGTGCTGCCAACGGCCGGCCCTGCCCATGTCTGGCAATGATACCTGTCAGCGTGTCAATCATTGCAGATTTGTCGGTCGGTGCAACGACAAAGTGTCCAAGCGGCGAAAGCACATCTCTTGACGCGCCCTCGGACGGCGTGAGCGCGAGAATGGGCTTTTTCAGCATGAGATAGTCGACGATCTTGCTGGGCAGAAAGACGCTCAAATCGGATGGTGCGTCGATCAACAGCAGGAGGTCAGCTTCGGCTGCGTAGCGCAAACTGTCTAGATATCCAACCGTTCCGTGAAAAGTGACGATGGATCCGATACCCAATTCCGTCACCTTGGCGGCGACCTCAGGCGGACAGTGTCCGTAGAAATCCAGACGCAGGCGCCCGGCCAGCGGTGACCTGGCGTTCATTTCCGCCACGGCCTCGAACAGGTAGACCGGGTGGCGCGTACCCGCATAGATATTGCCGGTGTACATGACGCGCAGTTCGGCCGAGCTGTTGACAACAGCAGGAGACGTCAACGTGTCGCGGTCGAATCCATGCGGAACGACGCGTACCTTGCGGCTCAGGAGCGGTGGATATTTCCGCATCACAAGATCGGCAGTTTGCTGCGTGACGAACACCACGATGTCAGCCGTCTCGATGATCTTGCGTTCCTGTTCTCTCCATACCTCCAGTTTGCTGGCAATTTCGGCCACGCTGGAATCGTAGTACAGGCTGTCGACCCAGGGGTCGCTGAAATGCGCGAGCCAGGGCACATGGCGGCGCCGCCGCACCTCCAGCCCGATCGAGTGATCGATCCAGGGCTGGGCGAAGGTGACGAGGATATCGCATTTCTGCTGCTTGAGTTGCCGGATGATGTATCTCGTCGATCGCTCGATCCAGTTCGCTTCGTCCAAATTGGCGGGTGGACGATAGCGCCTTTGGAGCCGGCGCCAGGCTGAACTGGCGGCCACACTCTCGCGGTGCTCGATATAATGTTGGCGATAGGCGCCGAGGTAGAGCTTGGCAAATTCCTCGTCGATGTTCGCGCCGACGTTGGAGGCCACGGTCGTGCTGATCACTTCCGATTGCCAGCCGAGAGGGCCAAGCGCCTTTAGCGTGCGCGCGATCTGTATGGATCGGGGCAGCACGATCGGTGGCATCGTCCAGGAGACTGCAAGGAGCGAGTTCATGCCTTCCACCGCCTGAACCATAGCTCGAGTATCATGGCGTTCCACAATCTGTGACGATCATCGTTTGCCGCATCGATGGCGGTGCCACGCGCTACCAGCCCGGCAAGGGCATCGGCCTTGAACCATGTGCGTAACTTCGCGCTCTCCGAGCAGAGGCAGTCATGCGCGAGAGGCTTGAGCTCGTTACTCAGCCAATCGTAGACCGGGACTGGAAAGCCCATCTTGGGACGGGTGATGATCTCGGAAGGCACAAGTTTCGCCGCCGCGTGCCGCAAGATGCGCTTGGTCGAATAGCGTCCGTCGGATTCGCGACCGACGCGCCAATGGTCGGGCAGGCGGGAGGCCATTTCCACCACGCGATAATCCAGGAAGGGCGTCCGCAATTCGAGCGAATTCGCCATCGACATCTTGTCGGCCTTCATCAGGAGGTCTTCCACGAGCCAGTCCTGGCAATAGGTGAACAAGGCCTGCGAAAGCGGCGAGGCCTGGCCGAAATCGCGCAGCATCGCCCGCGTTCCGTCCAGGCTATCCTGCATGTCGCCTTGATCAAGCAAAAGCTGACGCTTTGCTTCGCTGGTCATGTATGACGTCATGGTCAATGGCTGCAGTGCTTGTCGCAGATCGAGCAGGCCCTGATCGAATGTGGGATTGGACCGGGCGCCGACGGCTCTCAGTGCGCGCTGATAAAGATTGTTGGCGCTGGCGGCTTCGTCCCAACGCTGCGCCCAGACATCGAAGCTGTAGCCACCCAGAACCTCGTCACTTCCTTCACCCGACAGCACGACCTTGACGTTTCCGCGCGCCAGCTTGCAAACGTAATACAGCGGTATCGAAGCGAGATCGGCGAGAGGCTCGTCGGTGTAATACACGAAGTCGGGCAGGAAGTCGGTGAACTCCTTTTTGCCGATGACGATATCCTGATGGTCGGTTTGAAGCTGGGTGGCGACGAGATGGGCCCACTTGCGTTCGTCGATGTGGTCTGCGCCTTCAAAGGCGACGGAGAACGTCGACAGCTTTGGATGCGACGGCGCAGCCATTGCGGCGATGACGCTTGAATCGAGGCCGCCGCTCAGGAGAATGCCGACCGGCACATCGGCTCGCATGCGGATATCCACGGCATTCTGCAGCAGCGAGGCGAAACGTTCCACGGTCGTTGCGTCGTCCGCCGCGGACCTGGCCGGACGCGGCACCGACCACCACCGTTCGATCGATGGTCGCGGCGCGCCCCGGCTTATCTTCAGGCGGTGGGCGGGCAGCAATTTGCTGATGCCGCTCCAGATGGTGTGCGGAGCCGGCACGTAGCGGAAAGTGAGGTAGTCCCAGACTGCCCGAGGGTTGACGGTCGGCGGCTTTTCAAGCGCGGCGATGATCGCCTTGATTTCGGACGCAAAGATCAATTGCTGTCCGTCCCAGGAATAGTACAGCGGCTTGACGCCGAGGCGATCTCGCACGAGCAGCAGCGAATGGTCGCGCGCGTCGAAAATGGCTACGGCGAACATTCCGTTCAGCTCGTCGAAGGCTTTCATTCCGCGCTCTTCATAGAGCCTGAGAATGACCTCGGTATCGCTGCTGGTGTGGAATCGAACGCCGCGCGCCTGCAGGGAAAGGCGAAGCTGCGCGTGGTTGAAAATCTCGCCGTTGAAGACGAGCTGAATCGCGCCATCGGCGCTCGTCATCGGCTGGTGTCCGCCCTGCAGATCGACGATCGAGAGCCGCCGCATACCGAGCGCGATGTGGTCCTCGACGAAATAGCCGTCGTCATCGGGTCCGCGATGCGCGATGGCGTCGCACATCGCCTTCAGACGTGTCTGACTTTCAGGCTCGGGCAATGCAGTGGTGCTGAACCAGCCGGCGATTCCACACATCAGCGGGTCATTCTCGTTTGCTGGTCATCAGCCGACGCGGCCGAGTGCAGCTGCCTCGCTGCCAGAAAGACTTCGAATGCCATGCGAGGCGAGGTGCTTCATCGCCCGTTCGAACGGCTCCTGTCCGGCTACGTGCGCCGGATCCGCATACCAGGTCAGCAACGCAGGCATTTTTTCGGCGAGTAATTTGTCGACCGTTTCAACCATGAACTCGGCGTAGGTTGGCGCCAGAGCATAATCCTTGCGGTCGGAAAGATGCGTCCATGAGTCCAGGATGGAGGTCGGCGCCCTGACGGATCCGAATGCCGGCAGCTCGACGACCTGATCGACGAGCGGTGCGGGGCCGTGGATCAACGCATATTCGGGCAGTGTCGTCGAGCAATAGCGATACTCCAGCTCATGCGCCAGCCGATGAACCAGCGCAAGTTGATCTGGTTGCTTGAAATGACCGAAATGCGGAGCCCTGAATCCCTGCGGCGGCCGACCGGTCAGGCGCGTCACTGTTTCGTGGCCCTTGCGAATGTCGGCTTCGACCGCGCTGATCGGCATGTTCTCGTAGAACGTGATGCCGACATAGCGGTCATCCCGCCACTCCGCGTGCGGAAGGTGTCCGTGGTTCATGAATTCGCAACCGCGTTGCGCGACATCGCGATAGATGTCGATGCCACGTTCGAGCTGCACGCCGGGAACCGCGAACGTTGCCTTGATCCCAAGGCTGTCCAGAAGTTTCATGACCTCGATGGTTGCCGGAGGATCGAGATCGGTGTCGCAATCGAAGGACAGAAACAGCAGCGGCCTGGTTAATCCGAGGGACGCGGCATGGCTCGCATATCGTTCAAAGACCGCAAGGTCGTTTGGCGTTGAGGCGAGATCATTTGGCGTTGAAGTACGACCGTTGCCAACGATCTGTTTCAATCGCGCGACCGCAGATGAAGGCTGCGTGGCTGCGAGCCGCACCCGCCGCATGAGACGCCCGATGGCAGATGCGCCTGTGCTGCTCACGACGGTTTGTCTCCCGTGATCCAAAGGCTCCATCCCTTGCGAGAAGCAAGCGCGTCCAGCTTCTCTTGATCCATCCGCGAAGCGAAGTTCGGCCGCCACGTGTTCAAGATCGGAGGAACGTCGGCGCCGAGAACGGCTATGTTGACGTTCTGGTACGGCGCGAACAGGTCGCCTCGGACCTCAGCTTCGGTGACGGGCCATGTATGTGGATTGCCTTCCTCGCGGCCGCCGTCGCCATACCGGCTCGCGAGCTCCGTCTCGTCGAGAAACTCGTTCTCCATGTTGATGTAGCCTTCGACCCAGCGCACCGTGTAGTCGAACAGGATCGAATTGCGGTGGTACAGCATGACGCCGGCCTGTCCGCCGGGCTTCAGAACGCGATGCAGTTCGGCAATCGATTTCCTGGTGTTGGGCGAGTGATGCAACACACCCCATGAGTAGACGTAGTCGAATGTCGCGTCTTCAAATGGAAGCAGTTCTCCATCGGCCTCGTTGATGGCTCCCTTGAGGCCAAAAAGCTCGAACCGCTGCCGCGTCTGCTGGATTGCCACCGGATTGAGGTCGACGGCGGTCATGTCCGCGCCGTTCCTGGCCCAGTTCATTGCCATGCACCCCATGCCGCATCCAACTTCCAGCACGCGTTTGCCGCGATAGCGGTCGTAGGGAAACATCCGGCCAAAGGGCTGATCCGGCAAATGAAGCTGCGTATTCCAGGAGTAGAAGCGCTCATCGGCCACTTCGTAAAATCGCCGGCTGCCGAGTGCGACTTTTTCCTTGGTGCCGTCCGGCCGGGTGTACTCAACGTCGCCATGCCGCTCGGCATAGGTCATCGGCGCGTTTGCCCACCAGTCGCGAATTCTGCCCTTGATGCCGGTTTGTTCCATGATACCGCGGATATGGATGGGTTCTAGGTCACTGGGTTTCTGCGCGAGATTGGGCTCTCGCGCAATGGCGGTGACCGTCCCTACGACTTTCGTGGCTGATTGCTCCATTTCAAAAAAAATGTCAATAAATCAATGTGATAGCTCATCAGGAGTTCGGCTAAACGAGTCTGCGCCAGGAAGCGGCGGAGCTTATGGGCCTGCTGTGCCGGCTGGTCGAGCCGATAGACCCGTCGTCGCCCGTTGATGACGAACACGTCCTTGAATTGGGCCAGCAGCGCCCTTTCGAGTGCGTAGAGTCCAAGTCCCAGCGCATCATGATGGGCGAGGATCGCGGCATCGAACGTCACCCCGGTTCCAAGTGATTTGACCACGTCGCTGTAATCCGATCGTGCGGCGGGGAGGGGGAGCCGCCGGGCTGCCCAGGACGAGGGGCAGTCGTCTTGCGCAGGGCAAGCCAGAACCACCTGCGCGTCCGGCAGCCCCTTGCCGATCAGTTCACCGATGGCCCCGGCCATATAGGCGCTTGAGCGCGGGTTCGCATAGTAATCGCGGTACTGCTGTACGAACGACTTGTAATTCCCAGTGGTCAAGACGCGCCAGAGCCAGCCGACTGCCGAGAGCAACGTGCTTCCCTCGCCAATGCGGCTGGTCGCTGCGGCATAACCGGGTATGATCACCAGGACGTTCTTGACCGGTTGATCGAGGCCGAGATTAGCCGGCGTTTCTTGCGCATTCTTGTAGGCTTGCACGTGTATGGTCCCGGCGTTTCGAAATAGATTGAACTCTAGCTAGCCGCGCCCTTTGGCGCAATCACGCGACTGACGCAGGGCGGGCTGCGACGTAGAGTGACGATGCCTGCCTTGGCAGCAGCGCGCGCCCAAACCATTCGAAAGCGTCGTCGACGATCTTGTATTTGCGAATCCGCCCGTCGAGCCGCCAATCCGGCGGACCCCATCCCATGTGGTGGACTTCTTCGATCACAAGTCCGGTCGCGCGCATCCGCTCCGTCAACGTCTCTGCCGTGTAAAAGTGTACGTGATCGGTCGTTTCCATCGATTGGGGGTCCCGCCTGTAGGCGAGTTGCCACCACCACGCGCCTTCGTTTGGTGTTCCGAGAACGAGGAGGCCGCCGGGCGCAAGCAGCCGCTTCACCGTTTGCAAGGCCCGTATGTCGTCCCTGATGTGCTCGATGACATGGTTGAAGAAGATGATATCGAACGAGCCGTCGAACGCGGGGAAGTCCAGAATATCGGCAAGAAAGATCGTTGCCTGCGGATTTTGCGCGCGGGCGCGGGCAAGCCGCACCATATTGTAGTCACAGCCGTAGCTGGCTTCGGCGTAGGGCGAAAGCCATTTGAGATGATTGCCGTCGCCACAACCCAGATCGAGCAGGGCGGGTACTTTGTCCGTCCCGCGCCGCTTCAGCTCGTTGCTGAGCAGTTTCTGGACGTAGAGCCGACGCTTCTTCAAATGGTGACGCCACGGGCTGGTGGCTTCGGGCAGCTGCTCTTCGACATACCAGAGCGGGTTTATGGTTCGCGCGCGCTCGAGTTCGGCCGCGTGTGTGCCGAAATCGGCAACCAGCGCGGCAACACCGTTCTCGAGGGCGGAAATTTTCGTGCACGCGACGCACCGCAGCGCGCCCTCGGTGGGAACGAGCTTGCCTTCGCGGCAGTGAGGACAGCGCAAACGCTGGAGCGGATCATTCATGTGCGTTCAAGGATCGATTTGTAGATGCCAACGACTTTCCGCTCGGTTACCGCGGGCGCGTATTCTTCCTGTGCCTTGCGATACGCCCCGCGCCCAAGCGCGGCCCTGCGATCTTCGCTTGCCAGAAACTCCCGGATAGCCTTGCCGTAGTCCTCTACCGTGTTGGCAACGAGTTTTACAATGCCGTTCTGGAGTTCCGGCACCGGTTGACCCTGTCTTGCGTTCATCACGACCGGGAGACCCGCGAGCAAGCCCTCGAGCAGGGATTTGCCAATCTCGAAATACTCCGTATGGATCACAAACAGATCGTATTCGGGAAGCATACGGCAAAGCTCGGCGTTGAAGACGACCGGCCGGAATGTGACGCGATCGCCGACGCCCAGTTGGCGGACCAGCTCTTCCAGCTTTGGCCGCAGCGGACCGTCGCCGACAATCGTGTAGTGCACGTCAGGCATCGCGGCGACGGCACGAATGATGTTGGAGGGATCCTTCTCGGCAAACAAGCGCCCGACATAGATCAGCCGCGCCGGGCCGTTGATCCGGTAGTCGGTTTTCTCCTTCAGGTTCGCGCCATCGAGAATGTTGTAGCAAACCTCGACCCGTGAGATTCCCTTGCGGGCGAGATAGGGCAGGATCGGCTTGTAGACCGGCATGACCAGATGGGCCCGCTTCAGCGCCTCGCTCTCCAGATATTCATAGAACGCGTTCTGTTGTTCCTGTGCCGGCGTGAGATTGCCGCCCTTGAAGCGACGATTGGGGTTTTCGTCCAGGTTGATGTGAATGGAGGTGACGTAGGGGATTCCGAGCGCCTGGTTGATGCGGCTCGCAAGATACGTGTTCCAGTCGACGCCATGACACCGGATCATGCTTGGTGCGATGCGGCGCGCGATCTCTATGCCGCCCTTGGCCCATTTCTTCAGCCGGAAGGGCGTCAGCAGGCGATGGTGTTTCGCGACCAGATTGAGGTCGTCCGGGTAGTTGTGAATGTACAGTTTGGCGCGGCCGACAGTGTGCTGAATACTGGCGATATCAGGCTGATCGTCGTTGGTCAGAAGCAGGTGGACTTCGTCGAAGAGATCGCCGGGGTTATAGTAATTCGGTTGATACTCTCCCTTCTCGACGACGCCGGTGATGCGATCGGGAATGATGACAAGCAACTTGTTCATGCGAAGGCCTTTACCGCGGCAACCTCAACGGAATGCTTGAAGTCGCTGCGGGCGTTCTGCACCGCTTTCCATTGACGAAGGATCGATACCAAATGCCGCAGACGATAGGAAATCGGCCGCCGCGGCGAGAGTTCGAAGAGGGTGTATCCAAGTTTCTCGAGGATACCAATAACCTCGCGGTTGGTCCGGCAATAGATCGAAGTCTCGAAAAAGGCCGGATCGCGGCCGAGCGAGCGCAGATAGTCGACAGCCTTGCCGCGATTCCGCGAGAGATCGGCATTCCAGGGCACATGATAGTGCGCCTCGTCACGGGTTGCCTGGTAGTTGGGACAAACGATGAAAACCTGTCCCCCGGGCTTTAAGAGCCGATCGACGGAACGCAGGATGGCGGCGGCGTCCTCGATATGCTCCAGCACGTTCCAGAGCGTCACGGCATCGAATGCACCCCCGGCCGGCTCAATTCGGGTGGCGTCTGCGACCTTGAAAATCTCGTCGGCGTTGTCCGCCGGGCGCAGACGTTGCAGCCGCCGTTTGGCGAACTCGATCTCGAATGCGGAAAGTTCGACGCCGACCGCGTCGAGTCCCGCTTCGCGCGCCCGGATCACATAGCTGCCGAATCCGCAGCCGAGATCGAGAACCTTGGCCTGTTGCGGAAGGTGAGGCGCGGTCACCGCCAGGGCATAGTCGGCGAAGTCGTAACCCACGTGACTGGCAAGATGGGTGCGGATCGCTTCAGGTGTGAACACACCGCGATAGAGCGTCGTCAAATAGTCGACGATGGCGTTTTCTTCTTCGGGATGGAAAGAAGTCTGGGACTGAATCACGGTACTCTCATACGAACGCGGTGCGCCTAGGAGCGTTTTTTGGCGACGATTAGGTGGCGGAACGCGAAATTTTTCAGCCCCGGCAGATTGCTGATCCATTCATCGATCATGCGATCACGTACACGATGGCTCATCAGTGATTTCCATTTCGGATGGAGGAGCGGCCAAAGCCAGCCGGGTCGGTCTGCCCAAAGCGGCAAGAGTTGAAAGGCACGATGTTCGACGACAGACAGACCATTGTCGGAAAGCACTTTCAGAATTGTCGGCAACGGCAAATGAAAGGACGGCGGCAGCTCGGTGTACTTGCTGACGCAGTAGGTGTTCAGGGAGCGCGAGTTACCTAAATCCAGAACACAGCGACCCGAGGGTTCAAGTACACGGGCGACTTCCGAGATCACCTTGTTCAGGTCGGGAATAACGTAGAGGGCGGAGAACGAATACAGTGTGCTGACGGTGCCGCCATCGAGCGGAATTGCCTTGGCGTCGCCTTCCATGAACCGGAGGTGACGGAGACCTGCGGCAATGGCATCTGCTTTCGCCTTCTCGATAAAGGGAGCCGAAAAATCGATGCCAACGGCATCTTCCGACAAATCGGCAAGTTCGATCAAGTGAACGCCCGTCGCACAGCACAGGTCAACCAGACGGCCCGGTCGGGCATGTTTGCGCACCAGCTCGATCTTTTCCCATAATAGCCGGTGCGCATATTCGGGCGAGTTACGGTCCGCATGCGCGCAAATCGTGCTGGTTTTATAGATCTTGCCAGCTTCGTAAGCTTCCTTGATCGCTTTTTCCGTCGACGAAGTCGTCATGGTCCAGTTCTCCACCGTAGCCGTGCAACCCAGGAGCCGAGGCGCCGGATATGACTTGGCGGTGCGGAATCGGGCTGGACGGCGCTGCTGTGCTGGGCGAACGACAATTCGGCCCGGAACGATTGGCGCGGTTCACCGCCAAAGCGGGTCTTGAACAAGGTCAAGCCTTTTTGTTTTCCCTCGCCGGCCTCGGGAAAGATCCAGCCGCAGTCGTATCTCGAGACACCGGCTGACCGAGCCGCGTTGATCGCGCCAAACATCAGCAGATAGCCGGCACCGTCGCTCTCCGCGATCTCGCGCGAGCATCCCGTGTGATAAAAGGCGCCCGGGCCGAGCACCGCCATATTGTGAAATGCAATGGGCTCACCGGCGGGCGTCAATATCGCAACCAGCCGAGCCGCGCCTGATGACGCGATATGCTTTGCTATGCCTTCGAAATACGACCTTGGGTGCGGTGTCGTGCCAGTCCGTATGTAGGTTTCGGTGTGCATGTCGTAGTAGGCATCAAGATTGGCCTCCCACTCGACCTGTTCGACGCGATAACCTGCCTTTTCTGCCCCACGGACGAGATTGCGCGCGGTTTTCGACAGGCCCATCCATATATCCTGCTCGCTACGGTCGAGCGCAATAATCTGCGATCTCAGTGACCGGTCGACAAATCCCGAGGCGACATATGGCCCGGCCTCTCCGTCTCCCGAGATGGCTCGGCGTGTGACGGGAGACGATGCGATGCCGAGGCGGACCGCGCCGTTGGCCGTCGCGCGCTTGATCGCCTCGCCAAGAGCTTCACCGACGATGGATGCGTACCTTTCCGGCGCGATGCCGTCGGCGACGATCGGGCCCGCGCCCCCCCAGCCGCCCGATGCTGCGACCCGACTTGATGGCTGGAAGTGCAGCGGCATGACGGCGACCAACTCGTTCCCGTCCACCAGACCAAATCCGAGTTCCTGAAATCCCCAGGGTTCGACTTCGGTGACAAGCTGCTGCCAGCCATGCAAGCCGAAAACCCAACCGTCCGGCGAACTGCGCACAAGGTTGTCCCAGTCGCCGGGCTTGATCTCCGAGATTGAAACGACGGTAAGGGGCACGTGTCCTTTGCGACCTCTTGAAGTTCTGGCTAGCCGGACGCGTTCCACCGACTGCGCAAAGCAAATAAACCCTGGTTCTTCAGATTCGGCCTGGTGCTCAAGTAATTCCCCTGTTCGACGGCGAACGTGGTAGCGCGATTGATGTAGTCCAGATACCGCAGGCCGCCCAGAGTCTGAACTGCGCCAAAATCGAGATCAATATGAAAGATGCCATCGAGCAGGGGCAACGCATCGATGCGGCACTCGATCACGCCCCTCTGAGGAAATTCAGTTTTTTCCTGATCATGATAGCTGTAACTGACGAACATGCGCTCGCCGACGTCGTTTACGACAAAAACAGTGAAGTAGCACGGTGCGATCAGTTTCGGCATCTCGTAGCGGATGCGGATCAACATCGTTTCGCCAGTTTGGAAAGTGCGCGTCGGTCCAGATGGCGTAGCCGTCTCAATTGATTTGATCGTCTTGAAGGGGCGTGGCCAATCCTCGGACTCGACCGCCGTCAGATCGACCAGCGGCGACAAATTTCGCAGGTCAGCTCCCTCGTCGGGATGCAGCGAGCGAAGGTACTGACTTACCGCTTCATCGGCTGGTTGATCTACGACGAGCCGTCCTTTGTCCAGAACGATGGCGCGCTCGCACATGTGACGAATGGCCTGCATACTATGACTGACGAGCAGCACCGTTCGCCCGTCGTTGGCGATCTTGTTGATGTTGTTTTCACTTTTTTCCTTGAAGGCGCTGTCACCGACGGCCAGCACTTCGTCGAGAATCAGGATGTCCGAACGCAGCAGCGAGGCCACCGAAAATGCGAGACGCACGTACATCCCGCTCGAATATCTCTTCACCGGAGCGTCGATGAACCGGTCGATGCCGGCGAAATCAATGATCTCGTCAAGCTGCTTGGCGATTTCGGATCGGTTTAGGCCAAGCAGGGCGCCCGCCATGAAGATATTTTCGCGTCCGGTCAGGTCGGGATGAAAACCGGTACCAACCTCGAGCAGCGATCCCACGCGACCACGTAATTCTGCGCTGCCTTCAGTCGGATCAGTCACGCCCGATAGAATTTTCAGCAGCGTGCTTTTGCCGGACCCGTTACGGCCGATAACGCCCAGAATCTCGCCAGCTTTTACCTCGAAACCAACGTCGTGAAGAGCCCAGAAATAGTCCGCCTCGTCGCGCCCGACCAGTGAGGTGTATTCCTTGAAATGCCCGACGAGATTTTCGATCGTGCTTCCGCGTCGACGTGCGGGGACAAGATAGCGCTTGCCGAGCCCCTGACACCGAATTGCGATTTCAGAGGACATCTACGGTCGTTCTCTCGTTGACGGAGAATATGACGATGCCGAGTGCGGTCATGATCGCGGTCAGCGTCAGCGAGACGGGAAGCGTCCAGTCCCAGACGAGGGGTTGATCGATCAACAGCCAGCGGAATGTCTCCACACCCCAGTACATCGGATTTAGCTGGTACAGAAAGCGCAGGTTCTGCGGCACCACGCTTGCAGCATAGAGAATCGGCGTGAGATAGAGCCCGCCCTGCAGCGCGATTGACAAAGCCGGGCGAACGTCCCGGAAGCGAACCACGATTGCGGCAGCCCATAAACCCAGGCCAGCGCCGGCAAACGAGATCAGGATCAGCACCACGGGCGCCAGGAGCACCAGCTTGAGCGATGGATAATAACCGTAGAAGGCCGCCAGGATAAGCAGGATCGCGAGCTGAATCGCGGTGTCGAACATTTCGCGGGCCATGGCCGCGATTGGAAGAATAATCCGCGGAAAATAGACCTTCGAAATCAGAGACAGGTTATCCTGCAGCGACCCGGTCACCGACATCGCCGTTCGCGTGAAGTGCTGCCAGGGAATCAACGCGGCGAAGACATACACAGGGTAGGGATAGCCGTTCGTGTTTACGCGCAGCAGGAAGCCGAAAACAACCGACATCAGCAGGAGCTGAAACAGCGGCTCCAATAATGCCCAGGCTATGCCAAGGGCCATCTGGCGATAGCGGCTCTTGATATGGCGATCGACGAAAAGGACGATCAGTTCTCGGTGGTCGTACACCTCGGAGAACGAGGGCAGCAAAGACCGTCGCCCGGCATTGATGACTTTAACTCTCATGCTCTTGGTCGTGTCCCGGTCAAGTAACGAGCCAACCATGCAAAAGCATCAAGGATGTCCCTGCAGGGCTAGTTCCCCTTTGCTGCAGGGAGGGTCGCTATCATACGCGGTCACAGGTGTCGAGGGCGGATCAAGCCCCGCTCCGGCACGCCGATGACGATGGTGTCGAATGACGCTTTCCGCAGCGAAAACCAGGATCTGCGCTCCGCTGAGTGGGGTGTTCCGATTGACCGATATTGAAGACTTCGCTATCTGTCCGCAACATCTGCTCAATTCCGAGGGGCATGATTGCGATTTCGTTCCAGGCGGCAGGAACGCCCAATCCTATATACGTCGGATCGCCCAAAATAGGTGGCTAAAGCACGCTTCGTTTTGATGCGACGTTTCGCCGATGTCGCGTGGTCGTTGGGGGGAGACATGTGTGGCATCACTGGATTCGTCGATGTCTCGCGGTCGCGGGGCGCTGACGAACTGGGACGGATCGCAGGCTTGATGGCCGATCAGATGGTCCACCGTGGACCAGACGATGACGGTTGTTTTGCCGATCCGGAGAGCGGCATTGCCCTCGGTTTTCGACGGCTCGCAATCATCGATCTGACGCCGGCCGGTCATCAGCCGATGCAATCGGCTTGCGGGCGTTGGGTGATCGTCTTCAACGGTGAAATCTACAATGCCGAGGACATGCGGCGGGACGTAGCTCGGCCCGGGCTGAATTTCCGCGGCCATTCCGATACCGAAGTGCTGATCGAGAGTATCGCCAGAATTGGCGTCGAGCCCACGCTTTCGCTGGCAATCGGCATGTTTGCGCTTGTCGTCCATGATCGACAAACCCGCATGACGTGGTTCGCGCGCGACCGGCTTGGAAAAAAGCCGCTCTATATCGGACAGTTCGGACGAACTTGCATGTTCGGTTCCGAGTTGCGATCGCTGCGCGTCCATCCCGACTTCGAAGCTGAGCTCAATCCACAGGCGATCGCCGCATTCACCCGCTTCGGATACATTCCGCATCCGCTGTCGATATACCGCAAGGTCCGTCAACTGGAGCCGGGCGGCTGGGCGCGACTTGATGCCGAAGGCGAGTTGACGACCGGCTTCTACTGGCGCGTCGAGGACGTTGCCGCCGACGCCATGCGGAGCGGAAACTCCGCCACGGAAGAGGAATCGATCGACGCGCTCGAGCGGTTGCTGGCCGACGCGGTCAAGCGGCGCATGGTTTCGGACGTTCCGCTTGGTGCGTTCCTCTCGGGTGGGATCGATTCCTCGCTCGTCGTCGCGCTGATGCAGGCGCAGTCATCCAAGCCGGTCAACACGTTCTCGATTGGCTTTGATGTCGACGGCTACGACGAGGCGCCGCACGCCCGGGCCGTGGCCGCACACCTTGGTACGCGACATCGCGAATTCTACGTCTCTCCCGAAGAGGCGCTCGAGGTCGTGCCAAAACTGCCAGAGATCTACGACGAGCCTTTCGCCGACAGCTCGCAGATCCCGACATACATCGTGTCGAAACTTGCGCGCCAGCACGTTACCGTGGCGCTATCCGGCGATGGTGGCGACGAGAGCTTCGCCGGCTACGGCCGGTACGCACAGGCGCAGGCCATGACGACGGCGCGTCCGATGCCGCCGCTCCTGGGGACAGCCGCCTCCTATGGTTTGAGGACGCTGCAATCAGGCGCATTCGCGCTACTGCGAAGGGCGGGGGTTGGAAATTGGGCCGCGCGAGGCGAGACCTGGCTGGCGCGCCAGGGCGCCATGACTTTCGAGCATCGTTACCTGCCGCTGGCGTCTCAAGGCAGGCCGCCTTCGGAGTTCCTGGTCAGCCCGGAGGAGCAGCTCGCGCCGATCTGGGGTGGGTCGCTGGCGCCGCAATATGCGGATCCCGTACAACGCGCCCAGATGATCGACTTCATGACTTATCTGCCCGACGACATCTTGACCAAGGTCGACCGTGCCAGCATGGCCGTCAGTCTCGAAATCCGTGCGCCGCTGCTTGACCATCGCGTCGTCGAAATGGCCTGGAGGCTGCCGCAGCACATGAAGGTCCGAGGCGCCGACGCAAAATGGGCGCTGCGCCAGGTGCTTTACAAACATGTCCCGCGCGGGATCATCGACCGGCCGAAGATGGGATTTGGCATTCCCATCGACCACTGGCTGCGCGGGCCATTGCGCGACTGGGCGGAGGCGCTGATCGATGAAAGGCGGCTCGAGCAAGAGGGTATCTTCGCGGCCAAGGCAGTGCGCGCCATGTGGAACCGCCATCTGTCGGGGGAAACCTGGGCATATCCGATCTGGTGCATTCTGATGTTCCAGGCCTGGCGCGAGCGATGGCTCTGACCGGATGCTGGGGACCGTACGTTTCATGCTGGCCGCTTTGGTCGTTCTCAATCACCTGTGGCTGCCCACGGCCAACCGAGTCGGCGCGCACATTGGCTGAGCAAGTTACTTTCGTTATCCTCGCATGATAGTCTCGGTCGCGTGAGTGACGAGCGGATCGCCTGCGGCGATCGTAACAACTAAGGTGACTGGTACGGTTATGGGTATAGGCCGACGGGTAATAACGCTTCTCCAGGGCGTCAAGGACAATGCAGCTCCTGCGGCTCCTGCACAAGTTCCGGATACCGTCCGGTCTGAAATAGATTATTTGCAGTTCGAGGTAAGCCGGTTGCGCTCGATCGTGCGTCACCTGGCGGCTGATCGCATCAACACATTTCCGATCGAACGCGACACAAGGGACAGCTTCGATTATCAATGGTCCGATACGCCTGACGGCGACTGGACCAAGAGCCGGCCCGAACTGAAGGAGCGCGAGCGGAATTCGGTTCGCTCGTTCAGCCGGTTGCCGGACGAATGGTTCCAGGGAAAACAAGCCCTCGATGCGGGTTGCGGATCCGGCCGGTGGTCCTGGGCTCTGGCATCACTCGGATGCGCGGTTACCGCCGTCGATCAATCAATGGCAGGCGTGCAACACACAAAGACCGCGTGTTCCGAGTTCGCGAACAAGGTAACGGTATTCCAGCACGATCTGACCAAACCTCTTCCCCTCGCTGATCGAAGCTTCGACCTGGTTTGGTCGTTCGGCGTTCTGCACCATACCGGTGATACCTATGGATCATTCCGCAACATTGCCCGGCTGGTCAAACCGGGCGGATACATCTTCCTGATGCTGTACGCGGAACCGAACTCGAACGATCCAGGTGGATTTGACTATTATGTCGAAGTCGAACGGCTGCGTCGCGCCACCGCCGGCATGGATCTGAAAGAGCGGTACGATTACATTGAAAAGGTCAAGGGCGCCGACGCCGGAGGCTGGTTCGATGCCGCTTCTCCGGGGATCAACGACACCTATCCGCTGCACGAAATCGAGACCTGGCTCTGGCAAGAGGGCTTTCGCGAGTTCGGGCGCGCTGATCATCCGAACCACCACATCGTTGCAAGGCTGTTGCAGCCAAAGTGAAGTCGTCACGCAGAGGTTGAACCTGTCAAAAGGCTCCGGCACGGAATTGCGGCCGGACATCGGGGGCTATCAGGCGTTTTTCGACGCGGTGCGACGTCCATGAAGTCGATGTGGCAATCGCCGTTGACCTCGATGGGGCCTCGGCGGCTGACCTTTCCTCCTGACAGATGAGATGGTATTGAGCGGAACGCTCGGGAATTCCGTCCTGACGCGTTCATTGTTCCCGAACGTTTCACCAGACATCAGCCTGAAGATGGCACAGCCAGTCACACGACCTGACAAAGCGCGCGAGGCGCCCGCCCTGATCGCGGAGGAGCAGGCAATCCTCGATCGTATGTCGGAAGAGATCAGCCGGTTGCGAAGTGGGGCCGTGGTATTGGTGCTGACCGGTTCGGTCTCGGACGCTCTCTTCCAGCGCTTGCAGCAAGAGCCCCGTGTCACTCAGGTGATTTCGCAGACATCGCCGGGTATAAAAGACATCCGAAGACTAGGAGGCTCTGCGTTTCGGCTCCGAACAGCACTGATCTTCTGGTCCGAGGATTTCGCGGGATTGCGCTGGGCCGTCGCAGTATTGCGAAGCGGCGCGCTTCGGATCGTCAAGGTTTCTCGCCATCCACCGAAGTCGGAGTCAATATCCACGCTCCAGTTCATCGGTCGGGACGTTCGCGGTCGTCTCCGTCTTACGGACCGATTGTTGCAGCTGTTGGCGAAGAGCGGAAATGCCGGTGTTAGAAGGCTTGCTGAAAGAATCGTCGGCGCCCCGATTTCCCGACTGCAACTGTCGAGCTTTCCGGTCAATCGCATCCAGGCCGATGGTCCGATCGTCTATGCCTCCGGCTCACTTGGAGCGGGCGGCTCGGAACGGCAGCTTTCGCTGACTGCCAAGGGAATATCTTCCCGCACTCGCCGTCATGTCTCGATTGTTTGCCAGTCGCCGCTGACCGGCGGAAACCGATTCTTTGCAAGCGAACTCGAAGCCGCAGGCATCGTTGTCGAGGATCGGGTCAGCGTTCAGCAAAGGCTGAATCAGGGTGAATCCCTTGCAGGCTACGATCAGTCGATACGGTCCGCGTTTCGTCGAAATCCGCAGTTGGTGGATCTCATCCTGTTTTTCGCGAACAAGTTTTTGACAGAGCGTCCCGCGATCGTTCATGCGTGGCTGGACGAGCCGAATATCGCAGCTGGAATAGGGGCGGTGATAGCAGGTGTTCCGAAAATCGTGCTGGGCTGCAGGTCGCTGTCGCCGCTCCATTTCCAGTTCTTTCAACCGTATATGTGGCAGGCCTATCGCGAACTGGCGAAGCTTCCCCAGGTCACTATTCTCAACAACAGTGTCGCAGGCGCTCGCGACTACGCCAATTGGCTCCAGCTGCCGATTGCGCGCATCAAGGTGATACCGAACGGGCTGGATTTTTCGTCAGATGGCAAGTCTGCAGTGCCGGACGCCGGAAGTCGCCATTTGCGAGAGGGCAAAATTGTTGTCGGCACCGTGGGCCGCATTGCGGAGGAAAAGCGTCCATATCTCTGGCTTGAGATTGCAAGCCACATCCTGAAGAAGCGCCCGGATGTCCATTTCGTGTGGGCGGGCGATGGTCCGATGCGCAAAGACGTCGAGCGCCGCGCCGAGCAATTGGGGATCAGCGCGCATCTGTCGCTTCTGGGCCTTGTCAGCGACATCAGCACGGTATGGCCGTCGATGACGGTGTTTCTGTTGACGTCGCGCGTCGAAGGATTGCCCAACGTATCGATCGAGGCGCAGCATTTCGGCGTACCCGCTGTTGTCGCCGCGGTGGGAGGCTGTGCGGAAACCATCAATGAGGGCGTTACAGGAGCTTCCGTTGCGGGAGAGGACCCGCAGGCATTTGCCGAGGCCGTGCTGCGGTTTCTCGATAGCCCCGAAGCGCTCGCTCGAATCAAGTCTCTCGGCCCGGCCCTCGTTCAGGAAAAGTTCTCCGTCGAGCGAATGGTCGCGGCAACCATGGGCGTCTATGAGCTCGAAGCTGGCACATCATGACTTCGAGCGTGGCCAATAGAACAAATCAGCCGCTATGTACGGAAGTGCACGGCGGCGGCATGCGCGGCTGCGGCGTGCGCTGAATTTCAGGAAATCACCCCTATGACAGCTCCTACCCTCTTGAGAATGCCCTTTCTGTTGTTGCGGGCGGCGATGTGGCTCGGCCTGGCAATGTCACTGGCTTACGTGCTCGCCAGCCTTGCGGCTCTTCTCAACGGCTACGCGCTTCCGACCGCAGCCATCTTTCATTGGGCAGATTGGCTCCGCGCCGCGGGCGAGCATGATCATTACGCGGCGCACTTCCTGCTGGTGATAACCAGCCTGTGCGCCGTTGCAATCTGGCTATCCGTATTGATGGGGTCTCACTCGTACGAGCCGGAACTGCAATCCCTCGACAAATTCCTGAAGACCTGGGGATTGCCTCTTACGCTGTGTCTGTTTGTATTCTCGATGAGCGGAACATGGGCGGGTTTGCCGCGTCCCGGCGATTTCAACAGCGCAAGCATTGGCGGCCTCATTCCGTTCTCGGATGCGCACGGCTATTTCGCCGCGGCTCAGGATCAGGCAAGGGACGGTTATTGGAACGGCATGGCCCTGCGCAGGCCGTTTGCTGCGGCGTTCAGATCCGTGTTGATGACGGCGGCCGGGTTCTCCTATGCCCAGATGCTGATCATCCAGGTTGTCCTGGTCTCGGTCTCGGTCTGGATCGCAGCGCGATCCATTCTTGTCTGGCGCGGCCCGCTGGCATGTCTGGCCTTTGTCGCTCTCTCCTTGATGTTCAGCCGCTCGTTTCTGGCGACCACTCTCACCGAACCGCTTGGATTTGTCTGGAGTTTCCTCTCTGTCGCCTGTTTTGTGGAGTCGTTCGGACGTCGGTCACTGCAATTCGCGCTGCTGGGTTTGGCGTTGACGTTCATGGCTCTGATGACCCGAATGGGTGCGATGTTTCTGCTGCCCGCCGTGATGCTGTGGATCGTATGTTGCTTTGGCGATAGTTGGCGCAAGAAAGTCTATATTTTCGTGGCCGTGATCGGCATCGTTGGTGTCGGCCTGTCGGCCAATTTCGCCCTGCAAAAGCTTTATGGAAGGGGCGCCGATCTTTCGGGCAGCAACTTTGCCTATACGCTCTGCGGGCTTTCGATCGGACAGGACTGGTCGTCATGTCCCGTGCGCTATGCGGATGAAATGAAGCGGATAGACAATACCGAGAAAGCCCAAACCGATTTCCTGTATTCAAAAGGCATCGAAAATATTGCAAAGGACCCAGCAACGATTATTCGCCGACTGGCTGTAAGCGCTGAATTGTTTGCCCGCGCCGTTCCCCCGACGATCACTTACGGTTACCTGCGTGCGCCGGCGTCAAAATGGTTGCCGACCTCGATCTTCTTCGTGGTTTCCATAATCGGCCTGATCATTCTCGCCATCAATCGTCCCAGCGGCACGGAGGTGTTGTTCTGGGTTATGACCATGCTGGCGATTTTGGTATCCTCGGCATTCGTGTATTACGACGACGGAATGAGGGTGATGACGGGAAGCTATCCATTGATAGCAGCGCTGACAGCCTCCGGACTTTTTTCCCGGCACATTCCGCCCGTGAACGAAATAGTTCGACCAGCGTGGCGGTGGTGGGGGAGCCTCGCCACCGCTCTGGTGCTCTTTATGTCGGTTCCCTGGTTCGCTCACCGCATTGCTCCGCCCGCCGCAGCGGCGACTGCGGTTCCGAATCAGCAATTGGTATTTGGAGGGAGGCGGGTGTCCGGCTTTCTTGTTGTTGCCGATGACCAGCCGTTGCCAAAGGAGGTGCCCAGCCTGCACTTGAGTGAGTTCGCCAAGATAGTCACGCTGAGCAATAATGAAATTTATCAGCCCCTTCTCAAAGATCGAACACCGCAATTGCCTTTCGGGTTTATCGTTGCGCCGAGAATGGAGGCGGGAAGGACCAGCGACAACCAGTTCATCGTGCCGGCCCATGTCGTGCTGGATAAGAACGTTCAGGCGTGGAAATTCACCACGGCCGAATGGTCGAAGATTGAGGGGAACAGCATTTACTGGGTCCTTGTGACTGACGCGCAACCTGTAGATCTTCCTGCAAAATGAGACGCCGGCTCCGAGCGCTTTCGATTTGCGGAGTTCAGGACTTCGGATGAATGTGAAGCCGGATGCGGCCAAGGGTGACGTCATCTTCACCATTGGCACGTTGGAAGTCGGGGGCACCGAGTTGCATCTGGCATCGGTAGCAGCCGGGCTGGTGTCGCGAGGCTGGAACGTCTCGATCTACAGTCTGGCGGGTGAGGGGCCGCTGGCCCGGAGCCTCACCGAAAGTGGGGTGAATATCATTTGCCCGCCGATCAAGCGGGACGGCCGGCCGGCTCCGATGATCGTCCGTTTCATCAGGTTTTCGATCGTGTCCGGACACCTCTTTACAGTACTGGTGCGGAGACGGCCCGCGATCGTGCACTGCTTTCTTCCGATGGCCTATTTGACAACGGCGCCATTGGCATTTCTCACCGGCATCCGAATCCGGGTCATGAGCCGCCGGAGCCTCAACCATTACCAGGGGAAATACCCCTTGCTGCGAGGTCTGGAGCGGCGTCTGCATGGCCATATGACTGCAATCCTGGGCAACTCGCGGCGCGTGCTCGGGGACCTTACGGAAGAAGGGGTCGATGAGCGGCGCCTCGGCCTCATCTACAATGGCGTCGATCTGAAGCGTGTTACTTCAAAAGCAGCTCGTAACGAGACGCGCGGCGCGCTGGGTATTTCAGCAGACGCTCTGGTCATGATCGTCGTCGCGAACTTGATACCCTACAAGGGGCATCTGGATCTGATCAGCGCGCTCGGCGGCGCCGCAGCTTTACTGCCCCGCGATTGGCAGCTTCTGATCGTCGGTCGAGACGACGGGGCAGGCGCCGCAATCGGATCGCTGGCTGTGGAGCTGGGAATCGGTGACCACATCAGGTTCCTGGGCTCGCGCAGCGATGTTCCGGACCTGATTGCCGCGAGCGATCTTGGTGTTCTGCCATCGCACGAAGAGGGATTTTCCAACGCGGTCATTGAACAGATGGCGGCAGGCCTATGCGTCGTCGCGACCGACGTAGGCGGAAATGCCGAGGCAATACTCGATCGCACGACCGGCGTGATCGTGCCGCCGCGAGATGTCGACGCATTGTCGCGAGCCATCGTGCAATTGGTCGGCGATCCAGCCTTGCGTTCCCGCTTCGGAAGCGCTGCACAGGCGCGCGTGCAGTCGAATTTCACCCTGGATGCTTGCGTTGCCGGATATGAGAGCCTTTATCGCGGGCTGCTCGGCGGCAAACGAGTTTGCGATATTGAAGAGGTGCGCGCGTCCGGCAACGCTGGCAGTGAGGTTTAACCCCAACGCTCGCGCCAGGCTTCGAACATCAATACATCCCACAGCAGATACGCCCAGTTGTTCTTTCTGGAAAGGTGCTGTTCCCAATACCGCCGCACCAAAGCCGTATCGAACAGGCCGGCTTCGCCAAGCCGTTTTTCCGATAGCAGGTTTTCCGCCCAGTCCCGGAGCGGACCGCGAAGCCAATCAGCCAGCGGCACGCCGAATCCCATCTTGGGCCGCTCAACGAGTTCGGCGGGAACGTGCCGATTGAGTACTTGCCGAAGCAGCCATTTGGTTTTTCCGTTCCTGATCTTGACCGAGCGGGGCATCCTCCAGGCGAGCTCCACCACGCGATGATCCAAGAGGGGGACGCGTGCTTCGAGGGCTACGGCCATGCTCGTGCGATCGACCTTTGTGAGGATGTCGTCGGGCAGATAGGTCGTCAGATCGAGCAGCTGCATCCGGTCGAGCAGGTTGGGGAAGTCGTGTTGAATCGTGTCGTCCTGCAGGACGCCGACCGTCTCTGAAACACCCGGCATCAGGGCGGCGGGATCCCAATGGCTCACCAACTGGCGATAAATTTGCGTGGAGTCGTCGACTTCAAGCAGGCTGGCAAGCTTGTGCAGGCTACGCCCGGGTTGGGCCGTCGGGCGATATCTTCGCACTATGGCGAAGATGTTGTCCCACTGGTCGGCGCCGACGGAAGCCAATCCCGAAGCTGCGCCCTTGCGCATGAAGCCGGGCAGAAGCGTCAGCTTTCGCCATATGTTCGAAGTCAGCTGATATCGGTTGTAACCTGCGAACAGTTCGTCGCCGCCGTCTCCGGATAGAGCGACCGTGACGTGTTTTCGCGTCATCGCCGACACCAGATAGGTTGGAATTTGCGACGAATCGGCGAATGGTTCGTCGAACATTTCTGCGAGCTTGGGCACGACATCCAGCGCTTCGCTCGAACTGACCATCAGTTCGGTGTGTTCGGTTCCAAGGTGTTTTGCGATCGCCGCGGCATAGGGTGCTTCGTTGAATTCCCTTTGTTCGAAGCCGATCGAGAACGTCTTCACCGGGCCTGAGTTCGTCGCCTTCATCAAGGCAACAACCAGAGATGAATCGATGCCGCCCGAGAGAAACGCGCCGAGCGGCACATCCGCCATCATGCGTTTTCCCACCGCATCGAGCAGCAGGGACTCGAGACGGTCGGTCAACTCTGCATCGTCTTCACGAAGCGGATTGCGAATGCCGTCGATGGCAATTTCGCGTGCATTCCAGAATTTCTCACTGCTGGGTTCGCCGTTCCACGGCAGCGTGAGAATCGTTCCGGGCTCGAGCTTGTGGACGCCCTGATAGATGGTATGCGGTGTTGGAATGTAATTGTGCCGCATGTAGGAAGCGACGGCCTCCGGCCTTATCCGCGGTGTCCATCCGCGGTATTCGCGCAGCGCTTTCAGTTCCGATGCGAACATGAAGACGCCGTCGATCTTCGCCCAGTAGACCGGTTTGATCCCGAGCCTGTCGCGGACCAGCGTCAGGGTGCGGTCCCTGCGGTCCCAGATTGCGATCGCGAACATCCCGATCAGCCGGCGTACTGTCCCGGTGATGCCGTATCGGGCAACCGATTCAAGAATCACTTCGGTGTCGGAATGGCCGCGAAAGCCCTGTCCGGCAGCCTCCAGTTCCCTTCGAATCTCGAGGTGGCTGTAGACTTCGCCATTGTAGCTGATGACGAAACGCCCATCGGCCGAATGCATGGGCTGGCGCCCGGCGGGCGACAAGTCGACGATGGCCAGGCGGCGGTGGACCAACGCGACCCCGGCATCATGGTCAAGCCAGACGTCGTGGCCGTCCGGCCCGCGATGCTCGAGGCTGCGATCCATCGAATCTGCGAGACCAGTGAGATCGTCCGGGGATATGCGCCGATTTGGGTCGATGATGCCAGCTATGCCACACATATCCCAGCCAGCACCATATTCCGTTGTTCGAAGCCGTTATTGCGGGGATTTGCGGCGAATTTCACCACTTCTTACCCAAAAATACCTTCTTGGCAAGCCAACGCAACCAGCGCATAAGGATGCGCCAAAAGCGGATATTTATAGCTCGAAATTCACGCTGGACGCGTGTCGGATAGCTGCGCCGCCAGGGGATATTCGAAAGTGCTCACGAAGCCATGACAGTCGTCGCAGGACCATCGCGCAAAGCCGCTATTCTAAATCATTCAGAGGCCTATGCATCTGCTCGCGCCACTTGGCGAGAGAAGGCCGATTTTTTTCATCGTGAAGACGAAAACTATCTGCGCTTCTTGATCCCGAAAGGTGCGCGCGTTCTGGAAATCGGATGCGGCACCGGCGATACGCTTGCAGGCCTCGAACCGTCGTTCGGTGTCGGCCTGGATTTCAGCCCGGCGATGGTTGAACAGGCGCGCAAGCTTCATCCCGGTCTGACATTTCTGGTTGGCGATGCCGAAGATCCGGAGGTGATTGCGTCTCTTCCCGGGCCGTTCGATTTCATCGTTGTGCTGGATACGATCGGATCACTCGACGACGTTCAGGCGTTTTTCGAGCGGCTGCATCCATTGTGCACGCGCGAGACGCGGCTGGTCGTCGGTTACTTTTCGCATCTGTGGATGCCGTTGCTGAAGCTGGCTGAATTCGCCGGGGGGCGCATGCCCCACCCGCCACAGAACGTCCTGTCGCCGGCAGACGTTCAGGCGTTGGCCGGTCTAGGCAGCTTTGACGCCGTCAAAACTGAACAGCGCATGATCGTCCCCATGTCGCTGTTTGGAATCGGACGTCTCATCAACCGCTTCATCAGCATTCTTCCGGTGTTTCGTTGGTTCGCGTTACGTCATTACGTGGTCTGCCGTTCGCTGTTGAAACCCGACGATACGTTGCGCTCTGCCACAGTCGTCATTCCGGCCCGCAACGAGCGCGGCAACATCGAGCCCGCCGTCCAGCGCATCCCGCAGTTTTGCGAGGATCTGGAGATCATCTTCATTGAAGGTCACAGCAAGGACGGCACCTTTGAGGAAATGCAGCGGGTCAAGGCTGCTTATCCGGACAAAGACATCAAGACCATGGTCCAGCCGGGCAAAGGCAAGGCCGACGCCGTGTTCACGGCCTACGATGTTGCGCGCGGCGATGTCTTGATTATCCTCGACGCCGATCTTACGGTGCCGCCAGAGCAGCTCCCGAAATTCTGGGATGCGATTCAGTCCGGCAAAGGTGAATTCATCAACGGATCGCGCCTCGTCTATCCGCTGGAAGATGACGCCATGCGGTTCCTGAACCTGATCGCCAACAAGAGTTTTTCGTATCTGTTTTCGTGGTTGCTCAACCAGCGCTATACCGACACGCTCTGCGGCACCAAGGTAATGCGGCGAACCGACTATTATCGCCTGCGCGAGGGTAAAGCGTATTTCGGAGATTTCGATCCGTTCGGAGATTTCGATCTGATTTTTGGTGCCTCGAAACTAAACCTGAAGTCGGTCGATCTGCCGATCCGGTATGCCGCGAGATCGTATGGTGAAACGCAGATATCGCGCTTCCGCCACGGCGTGTTGCTCCTGAAGATGGTCGTGTTTGCCTTCTTCAAGATCAAGGCGATCTGATCATTCATTTGGTGGTTGATTGATGTCCAGTACCATCCAGAGCGACCCTCACGCTTCCTATCGCAGCGTTTGGTCCCAAAAGCCGATCCTGCGATTGGTCTACGAGGACTACTACCGCCGGATTGCCGCGGCCTGCGTGGCCGGAGAAACCATCGAGATCGGCGGGGGGATCGGGCAACTCAAGAACTTCATTCCCGCGGCCATATCTTCGGACATCCAGCATTCCCCCATGGTCGACGTGGTCGCGGATGCGCAGAATTTGCCATTTGGTTCCGGCGCCATCAGCAACATCGTCATGCTCGACGTGCTGCATCATATCGAGTTCCCGGTTCTGTTCTTCCGGGAGGCCGAGCGTGTTTTGCGCGCTGGCGGCCGTTGCGTGATGATCGAGCCGGCGATCACCCCCGGAAGTACGGTTTTCTACCGGTTGATTCATCCCGAGCCGGTACGAATGAGGGCAACTCCTTTTGTCGAAGGTTTGCCGAACCCCGAGCGTGATCCCTACGATTCCAATCAAGCGATCCCGACGCTGCTGGCGACGCGCGACCGTCTTCAATTCGAGAGGCTCTTTCCAAATCTCGAATTCGTCGAGGTGTCCTGGTTCTCTTTCTGGGTCTATCCGCTTTCCGGCGGGTTCAAGCGCTGGACACTGATGCCGGAGTCTTTGGGGCGGCGGGTGCTGGCGTTCGAGAAGCGCATCGAGTCTGCGCTCGGTCGCATGCTCGGGTTTCGAACCATGATCGTGCTGCAGAAAAAATCTGCCTGACCATCGTCCAGCGGATCCAATTGCGGCGCCCTCAGCCTGCCTCTGGAAGCGCGTCGGGAGTCTTTGCAGCTTTCTCCGCGCTGAAGATCCAGACCAGTCCGCCAATCGCGCCTACGACGAAGGAGGATGCGCCGAAAAGCAGCGACACCATGGTGCCATCTGTCTGCACCAGGCCGGCGTAGCCGAAGGCGACCATCATGGTCGCCTCCCGCACACCCCAGCCGGCAATCGAAATCGGCAGCATCGTGACCAGCATGATCGGTGGTATGAGGAGGAACACCTGGCTGAAGTCAGCGGGCGCAGAGATCGCGCGCACGACACACCATGCGATCACGACGGTCAGGATGTGCACGCACAGCGAAAGGACTGCAATTCTGGGTCCGCTGTGACGGTCGAAGAGGGTTCGATTTGCAATCAGTGAGCAGGCGTGGATGTGGTGTGTTGGCCACCACGTCCGCAGCCACTTCCACGGCAGGCGCCCCAGGAGCAGGAAGCCCAGACCGCCCGAGATGGCGGCTAGATCAATCAGCACAAGAGCAAGGCGTCCCCGCGAATCCCCGATCAGCTGATAACTCCAGGGGAGGCTGACAATCACGACGATCGCGAGCGCGATGAGTCCGATTGCGCGGTCGACCAGCACCGAATAGGTGGCAGCTCGCCAACCTGCGCCGGTACGGTTGACCAGCCAAAGACGCAGGGCGTCTCCGCCGATGGTTGACGGAAGCGTTTGGTTGAAGAAAGTTCCGATCATGTTGAACTTGAAGGCTTGCGTTGCACGCAACGGAGCCCCGCAGGGACCGGAAATTTCCCGCCATCTCAAAGCGCCACAGAAAACCTGGACGATGGTCACCAGCACCGAAAGTCCCATCCAGCCCAAAATCCAGGCAGGGCTGCTTTCGCTGAGGCGGGACTGGATCGCGGCAAAATTCACGCCGCGGAGCGCCAAATAGAGCAGAGCGCCGGACACCAGAATACGAGCAGCAAGAACCAGAAATCCGCGCATTCCGAGCCGTCGAGTTGGAGTGAAAGACGCCCTGCGCGCCGACCGCTATTTACCAGAAAGTGAAGGGTTATCTAGCCCTGTTATGGGTTTACGGCCGAATAGGCAATACGGACCTTTTCGGCTATTGCTGAAGGCGCAGCACTGCGGGTAAACAGGCCCCGTCGTGGGGTATGACGCAGCTGGAAAACCATAAGTGACACATAGGCGTAGCATAGCAGTTATCGGCTTGGGATATGTGGGACTGCCTGTTGCCGTCTCTTTTGCGCGGGCGGGTGTTCCGGTTGTGGGTTTCGACGTGGACCGTACCCGAGTTTCCGAGTTGCAGGCTGGCCATGATCGCACCCGGGAGGTCGAAGCCGATGACCTCCGACATGGTTCGCTGGCCTTCAGCCACGAACTCGCGGACATCAGGAACTCTGACTTCTTTATCGTGACCGTACCGACACCGATCGACGATGCGCACAAACCGGACCTTGGTGCGATGATTTCCGCATCGCGTTCGATCGGAAGCGTACTCAAGAAGAATGATATCGTCGTCTACGAATCGACGGTCTATCCCGGTGCGGTGGAAGAAGATTGCATTCCCGTTCTGGAGCAGGCGTCATCCCTCAAGGCGGGTGTGGATTTTACGGTCGGCTATTCGCCGGAGCGCATCAATCCAGGCGACAAGGAACATCGCTTCGAAACAATCATGAAGGTAGTCTCGGCGCAGGACGACAAAACGCTGGATATCGTTGCGGACGTCTACGGGTCGGTTGTGACGGCCGGTATCCACCGTGCCCCGTCCATCAAAGTGGCCGAAGCCGCGAAGGTGATCGAGAATACCCAGCGCGACCTCAACATCGCTTTCATGAATGAACTTTCACTGATCTTCCAATCCCTCGGAATCGACACCGGCGACGTGTTGGCGGCCGCGCGGACGAAATGGAATTTCATGCCGTTTCAGCCGGGGCTGGTTGGCGGCCACTGCATCGGGGTCGATCCCTATTATCTGACCCATCGGGCCGAAAAGGCAGGTTACCATCCGGAAGTCATTCTTGCCGGGCGCCGGATCAATGATGGAATGGGGCAGCGCATCGCGCGCGAATGTATTCGCGGGCTGCTGCGCCGAAAGGGCAAGGCCGGAATCGTCACGGTGCTCGGTCTGACCTTCAAGGAAAACGTTCCGGACACGCGCAACTCTCGTGTGATCGATATTATCCGCGAACTGGAATCGTTCGGTCTGACCGTTCAGGTTCATGACCCGATGGCGGACGCCGCGGACGCTCGCCACGAATACGGTGTAACGCTGGTAGATATCGATGCTCTTCGGCCGGCTGATGCCGTCATATTGGCGGTGGCGCATGATCTCTATACTGACGGCGGAGGTTGGCCGCTGATTCAGAAGCTGTTGAACGACGGCGCGGGATTGGTTCTCGACGTCAAGACCAGGCTCGACCGCGGCTCGCAGCCTGCCGGGATCGAATTGTGGCGGCTCTAGGAATAAGGTCGGGAGATAGATGTCGGATACGATACTAGTCACCGGGGCCGCGGGCTTCATTGGCTTTCACGTGGTGCAGCGCCTGCTGGCGGCTGGCCGCAAGGTTGTTGGTCTCGATATCGTCAACAGCTACTACGATCCGAGGCTGAAGGAAGCGCGTCTCGAAATTCTCAAGCGCGATCCAAATTTCGCTTTTGAGAGGCTCGACCTGGCTGATCGCGCGGCGATCAAATCGCTGTTTGCGCAGCACCGCTTTCCTACCGTTATCCACCTCGCGGCACAGGCGGGCGTTCGCTATTCACTCGAAAATCCGCACGCCTATATCGATGCGAACATCGAAGGCTTTATCAATGTGCTTGAAGGTTGCCGGCATAATGGATGCGGGCATCTCCTGTTCGCCTCGTCGTCATCGGTCTACGGCGCCAATACCAAATTGCCGTTTTCGGTAAACGACAATGTCGATCATCCCATCAGCCTCTATGCCGCGTCGAAAAAGGCCAATGAGCTGATGGCCCACACCTACAGCCATCTTTATCGCGTTCCGGCCACCGGCTTGCGATTTTTCACGGTCTACGGTCCGTGGGGGCGTCCGGACATGGCGATGTTCATTTTCGCAAAAGCGATCCTGAGCGGGACGCCGATCAAGCTGTTCAATCACGGCAAGATGCGCCGTGATTTCACCTTTGTTGAGGATGTTAGTGAGGCGATCGTTCGCTTGGTGGACCGGCCACCTCAAGGTAACCCGGACTGGTCCGGCGACCGGCCCGATCCTTCGAGCAGCGCGGCGCCGTGGAAGATCTACAACATTGGCAACAACAATCCTGAAGATCTCATGCATGTGATCTCGGTTCTGGAGAAAGAGTTTGGACGGACGGCCACCAAGGAGATGTTGCCCATGCAACCGGGTGACGTGCCGGCGACATACGCCGACGTCGAAGACCTAGCGCGCGATATCGGCTTCCGTCCTGCGACCAGGATTGAAGATGGTATTATGCGATTTGCCAGATGGTATCGTGAATATCACAAGATTTAGCGGCAGGGCTTAAATGAACAAGCGCATCATTCCATTGATCATGTGCGGCGGCGCCGGGACCCGGCTGTGGCCGGCCTCGCGCGAGGTCCATCCGAAGCAGTTCCTGCCCTTGTTCGGGGCACGTTCGACGTTTCAGGATACGCTGATCCGGGTATCGGACGCGGCACTGTTCGAGCGTCCTGTCATCATCACCAACAATGCCTATCGCTTCATGGTGCTCGAGCAATTGGCGGAGATCGGCCTTGAAGCCGACGTGCTGCTGGAGCCGATGCGGCGCGATTCCGGGCCTGCGATCGCGGCCGGCGCCGCCTTCGCGCAAACGCGTGACAAGGATGCGATCGTTCTGGCGCTGGCGGCCGATCACGTGGTGCGCGACACCGCAGCCTTCGTCGCCGCCTGCCGCGAGGGGCTTAACGCTGCGCAAGCCGGGCACATCGTGACCTTCGGCGTGCAGCCCGAGCGTCCCGCCACCGAATACGGCTATATCAGCCCGGGCGATGTCATCTCGGGGCAAGTTCGCGCGGTCGCAAAATTCGTCGAGAAGCCCGACGCGGAAACCGCGGCGGGCTATGTCAAATCGGGCTATCTCTGGAACAGCGGCAACTTTATGTTCCGCGCCGCGGTGCTGCTCGACGAATACCGCAAGGTCGATAGCGCCAGCGTTCAGGCCGTCGCCGATTCGGTCGCCAACGCCGGCAGCGACCTCGGCTTCATCAAGCTCGATACCGATACGTTCGCTTCCGCCAAGTCGATCTCGATCGACTACGCGGTGATGGAGAAGACCTCGCGTACCGCCGTGGTGCCGGTCGCCTGCGGCTGGTCCGATGTCGGCTCCTGGCATGCGGTGTGGGAATTGTCCGACAAGGACGGGCAGGGCAACGCCGCGCGCGGCGCTGCCGTGTTCGAGGATTCACGCAATTGCAACGTGACGACCGACCGCGCGCTGGTCGCGCTCGAAGGCGTCGATGACCTCGTGGTGGTCGCAACGCAGGACGCGGTGCTGGTATCCAGGCAAAAGGACGCCAACGGGCTGAAGCGGCTGGTCGCGACATTGAAGAATGTGGCGCCGCAGGTGACCGAAGATCACATCAAGGTGCACCGGCCCTGGGGCTCCTATCAGTCGGTCGACAATGGCGAGCGTCACCAGGTCAAGCGCATCATCGTCAAGCCGGGCGGCCGGCTCTCGCTGCAGAAGCACCATCACCGTTCCGAGCACTGGATCGTGGTGCGGGGCGCCGCCCGCGTCACCGTCAACGAACTGGTCAAGACCGTGCACGAAAACGAATCGATCTACATCCCGATCGGCGCGGTGCACCGGCTGGAAAATCCCGGCAAGATCCAGCTCGAACTGATCGAGGTTCAGACCGGCAGCTATTTCGGCGAGGACGACATCATCCGCATTGAAGATGATTATCAGCGCACGTGAGCCATCTCGGTTCTGATTGAATCAGAACCGAAGCTAAGCTTGCTATTCGCTCGAAGACGCCGAATACGGGACTCAGGTGCGGGACTACTGAACGTCCCGCACGACACGAAAACCGTTGGCGAAATAGCGCACGTCGAGATCGTACCGGTAGCGCGCCGCCGAGGTGACCGTATTGGCCTTGTTGGCGAACGATCCGCCGCGCAGCACGCGCTGGCGGCATTGTCCTTGCGTCCAGGCGGAACCGTCCTTGGGTGCATTCTTGTAATTGTCGTTCCAGCAGTCCTCGACCCATTCGTAGACGTTTCCGGATGTGTCGTAGAGCCCGAAGCCGTTCGGCCGGTAGGATCCGGTCCGCATCGTCCGGCGCAGCGAGTCGCCGCAATTGTCGCAATTGGCGTTCGACTTGCCGACCTCTTTGCCCCACCAGTAGGTGGTCGTGGTGCCGGCGCGCGCCGCATATTCCCACTCGGCCTCGCTCGGCAGGCGGTAGTTGCGGCCGGTCTTCTGCGTCAGCCACAGAACAAACGCCTTGGCGTCCTCCCAGCTCACGTCGATGACCGGCTGATCGCCGCGACCCCAGCCGCGATCGTCCGGCCGGTGCCTGCATTTGCCGTCCGAGACGCACGCATCCCACTCGGCGAAACTGGTTTCGCGCCGTTCGATCGCGAAGTTCTTGGCGATGGTGACCCGGTGCGGCGGCGCCTCGTACGGGCTGTCCTTGCTGCCCATGTCAAATTCGCCTGATGGCACCACCACCATTTCCGGGCAATCCGGACAGTCGCGGAACAGCTCGCCGGGTTCGGGCGCCGCGGCCGACTGGGCGGCGGCCGGTCCGGCAGCGAGCAGAAATATCAAAAAAGCAAAAAATCTGAACATCATACCCTCGGCCTCAATTGCGCCGGTCGTCTAGCGCGTCGCCCGTGGTCCATCGTGCCCGCAACACTCCATAAAATCAAAAGTCGCAGTGTCGCTATCGTCAGTTAGTTTGATGGTAATATAATACTACCGTTTGCCTCATCCCATCATCAAATCGATGAGAGCTTGTGCGCAGGGTGTGGTCCGCCCGCGGCAGGGGACGATATTCAATGGCTTAAATCCAGTGTACTATTTCACAGACGCATTTCAGTTCTTGAGTTATTTGAGCTTTTGGCAGCCGCCTGTCGTGATTTTAGGAGGTGTGTGTGTTCTCGAAAGTATCGACCGGAATTGCTGTTTCGCTTTTTATGCTGGCAGGAACGATCGGAACGAGCCACGGACAGCAAAAGCCGGTTGGCGGGCCCAATCCCTCGCCCCCCGGAGCGGCCGTTTACTTCGTTGGTCTCAAGGATGGTCAGACCGTTCCGACCACCTTCACCGTGAATTTCGGCCTCAAGGGCATGGGCGTCGCACCCGCCGGCTCCGACAAGGCGAATGCCGGACACCACCATTTGCTGATCGACACCGAGTTGCCGCCGCTGGATCAGCCGATACCGAGCGACTTCAATCATCTGCATTTTGGCGCGGGGCAAACCGAGGCCGAAGTGACCTTGCCGGAAGGCGAGCACACGCTGCAGCTGGTGCTGGGCGACAAGGACCACATTCCCAATACGATTCCGCTGATCTCCGAGCGGATCAAGATTCGCGTGGTTGCCGCCTCCGCGGTGCCTGCGGCGTCGGCATCTGCGGCGGCGCCCGCCACGACCACCCCCGCCAGCACGGGGCGCAAAAAATCGCCGCCCGGCGCCAAGGTGTACTTCGTCTATCCGCTCAACCGCGGTTACGTCTCGCCGACGCCGGTCGTCCGCTTCGGTCTGATCGGCATGGGCGTCGCGCCCGCCGGCTTCGAGAAGGTCAACACCGGTCACCACCATTTGCTGATCGATACCGACGTGCCGAACCTCGATTTGCCGATTCCAGCCGACTTCAATCATCTGCATTTCGGCGCCGGCCAGACCGAAGCCAAGATCACGCTGCCGCTCGGCAAGCATACCCTGCGATTGCTGCTCGCCGACGAGCTCCACATTCCGCACGATCCGCCGTTGTTGTCGGAACCGATCACGGTCACGGTCACCGCCAGCGGCCGTCCGCCTGCAAAGAAGAAGTATCGCAAATATCGTCGCTATTACTAAGGGGGGCAGTTCCGGAGCCTGATATGAGCACACGTCGTCCGATCTGGATTGCAGCTCTGTATAGTCTCGTGCTGCTGACCTGTTCGATCAGCGTTGCGAAGGCTGACCGGCGCGTTGCGCTGGTTGTAGGCAACTCGAACTACAGCAATGCGAGCCTGTTCCTGGCCAATCCGAAGAACGACGCCACGGACGTTGCCGCGGCACTCCGCGGCGTCGGTTTCGAAGTGTTGCAGGCGATCGACGCCAACAAGCGCGATCTCGACCTGAACATGGCCAAATTCGCGAGGCTGGCGACGGACGCCGACGCCGCGCTGTTCTATTACGCCGGTCATGCCGTCCAGTATCAGGGCCGCAACTTCCTGATGCCGACCGACGCCGAAGTCGAGGACGAGATCAGCTTCCGCTACCAGATGACGCCGCTCGACGACGTGCGCGCCGCGCTCGACCGCGGCGACGGCGTCAAGATCGTGATCCTCGATGCATGCCGCAACAATCCGATCGTCAACGCGCTTCGCCGCAAGAAGAAGTCCGGCGACAGCCGCGCCATCGATGCCGTGCGCGGCGGGCTCGCCAAGATCGACAAGGCCCAGGGCATGGTGGTGGCCTATTCCACCGCGGCGGATGAAGTCGCCGCCGACGGCGACGGCCGCAACAGCCCGTTCACCAGCGCCTTCCTGAAGCGGCTCAAGGAGCCCGGCCTCGAAATCGAACAATTGTTCCGCCGCGTCGCCGCCGACGTCAACGCCCAGACCGGCGGCCGTCAGCGCCCGGAAACCTACGTGTCGCTGCTGAGCAATTACTACCTCAACCAGACCGACCGGATCGCGTTCGACAAGATCAAGGACTCGCCCGATCCCGCCGTGCTGCAGGACTTCATCGCCAAGTTCTCGACGTCGAGCTACGTGCCGGAGGCGCAAAACCGCATCCAGCGCATCGAGGCCGCTATACGCGAACGCCAGAACCAGGAGGCCCGGCAGCGCGAAGCAGCAAGGCTTGCGGAAGAACAGCGCAAGGCCGAACGCGAAGCGGCGCTGCGCAAACTGGCCGAGCAGGAAGAGGCGCTGCGCAAGCAGGAGACCCTTCGCGCGCAGGCGGCAGCTGAAAAAGTCCGCAAGGAGCGCGAGGCCGCCCAGGCGCAGGAAGAGCAGCGCTTGCGGCTCGTGGCCGAGAAGGAGCGCAAGGAGCGGGAAGCTGCAAAGGCTCAGGAAGAGCAACGTGTGAAGCTCGCGGCCGAGCGGGAGCGCAAGCTGCGTGAAGAGGCGCTGCAATTGCTGGCCGAGCAGGCGCGGACCAAAATCGCCGCGATCGATCGGAAGGAGCCGACCAGTCCGTCGCTTGCCGGCATATCGACCGACATCCGGACGCTGCCGCCGCCGACTGAGGCCGCGCCGGCGCCTGCCGATCCCTGTGATCGCGACGGGGCCATGCTGGCGCAGTTGCGCAGCAACCCGTCGATCGAGGCCGTCACCGAATTGGAGCGGAGCCTGAGCTGCGAGAAATTGCGTGCCCAGATCCTGCGATTGCGGGAAAGCCTCTCGGCGGTCGCCAATGCGGCGCCGGCCATCGCCGCCCAGATCAAGCCGATCGTTGAAAAAATTGCCCCGCCGCCGGCCTTGGTTATTGCGCCACCGCCGCCGCCTCCGGCTGCGCCGAAACAGGAAGCTGCCCCGAAGCCGCCGGAGCCGCCGAAGGTTGCCGTTGCGACTGTCGCACCGGCACCCGAATGCAAAAAGGACGAAGCCAGGCTTGCCAAGATCCGCGCCAATCCCTCGCACGCCGATCTGGCCGCGCTCGAGCGTGACCTCGGCTGCGAGCGGTTGCGCCCGCAAATCGTGCGCTTGCGCGAGAGCCTGCCCAAGGAAATTGCCAAGGAAACTGCGAAGGAAACTGCGAAGGACGCGCCGCAGCCGGATCAGCCGTCGGCTGCGGCCAATGCGCCAACCCTTCAATCCGCTCAGTCCGCGCCATCAGGGGCGAAGCCGGCGCAACCCGCGCCGATTGTTCAGGTCCGAAGCTGTGACGAGGAGAGGGCCACCTTGGCCAAGCTGCGCGCCAGCCAGTCACGCGAGGATGTGGTTCGATTCGAGCGCGAACTGGCCTGCGAGCAGTTGCGGCCTCAGGTCATCCGGCTGCGGGAAAGCCTGTCCGGCGGTTAGTCAGGACGGGCTCTCACAGCCCCCGGCCAAGCACTTAATTCCTCCATATTGCGGTGGCCTAAGCCCCCCATGAGCCCTGCCAGATCGCTTCTCCAAGTGCCTCCTGGGCTGTAACTCTTTGAATCAAAACGTGTCCGGATAGCGGGGATGGCGTTCGCCACATTTGTGGCGGCGTGCTAGAGAACCGCCGGGGACTGGCGAAAAGTCTGTTGGGGTCGACGATATGGGTTTTAAAGGGTCCGGATCGGACGCGAAGAGCGGCGCCGCGCGTGAACTGCGCGTTGGCGTGATCGGTGCCGGTGTGATGGGCAGCAACCATGCCCGCGTGCTGGCGGGGCTGCCGGGCGTCACGCTGGTCGGCATCGTCGACCCGCTGCCGGAACACCGCGCGCGCGCCACCGAACTCGCAGGCTGCCGCGCTTTCGAGGGCCTCGAAGAATTGCTGGCCGAGGGCGTCGATGCGGTCACGATCGCGGCGCCGACCCATCTGCATCATGAGGTCGCGCTCGCCTGCATCGCGCGCAACATCCATATCCTGGTCGAGAAGCCGATCGCGCCGACCGTGCAGGAAGGGCGCGATATCGTCGACGCCGCGCAGCGCGCCGGTGTCACGCTGATGGTCGGCCATGTCGAGCGCTTCAATCCGGCGGTCGCGGCGATCAAGCAGGCGATCTCCGGCGAGGACATCCTTTCCATCGGCATCACAAGGGTCGGGCCGTTTCCGCCGCGGATGTCGAATGTCGGCGTCGTCATCGATCTGGCCGTGCACGATATCGACCTGATCCGCTGGTTCACCGAATCCGACATCGTCGAAGTGCAGCCGCAGCTCTCCAGCGCGATCGCCGAGCGCGAGGACATCGCGCTGCTGCAGTTCCGCACCGCCTCGGGCGTGCTCGCCCATATCAACACCAACTGGCTGACGCCGTTCAAGGCGCGCAACGTCACGGTCGCGACCCGCGGCAAATATGTGATGGGCGACCTCTTGACGCGTCAGGTGACGGAGTGCTTCGGCTTCAAGCCCGACGGCAGCTATTCGATGCGTCATCTGCCGGTCGGCCATGACGAGCCGCTGCGCGCCGAATTGATCGCGTTCCTCGATGCCGTCAGGTCAGGCAATGTGCCGGCGGTTACCGGCGACGAGGGCGTGGCCAGCCTCGAAATCGCGATCCGCTGCCTCGAAGCGCCGGCCCGGCCCGCGGCTTCCTCCGCGCGCAAGGGTCCACGCCGCGTCGCCGGCTGATTACCGTCCATCTCATTCGTAGCAAGGCTCCATGAACCAGCACATGCGTCCAGAACCCATTCCCCTGATCGATATCGCCGCGCAGCGCCGCCGGCTTGGCAAGTCGATCGATGACGCCGTTTCCCGCGTGCTCAACCACTGCCAGTTCATCAACGGTCCGGAAGTGACCGCGCTCGAGAAGGCGCTGGCGGCATTCAGCGGCGCCAAACATGTCGTGAGCTGCGCCAGCGGCACCGATGCGCTGCTGATGGTGCTGATGGCCAAAAACATCGGCCCCGGCGATGCCGTGCTGTGTCCGTCGTTCACGTTCAGCGCGACCGGTGAAGCCGTGGCGCTGACCGGGGCTACGCCTGTTTTCGTCGATGTCGATGAAGCGACCTTCAACGTGGATCCCGCCTCGCTCAAGCGCGGCATCGCGACCGCCCGGCAGCGCGGGCTGAAACCGCGTGGCGTGATCGTGGTCGATCTGTTCGGGCAGAGCGCCGACCACGACGCCATCGGCGCGGTCATGGAGGCCGAGGGGCTGTTCGTGCTTGACGATGCCGCGCAGGGCTTTGGCGCCAGCTACAAGGGCCGCAAGCTCGGCACCTTCGGGCTCGCCACCGCGACCAGCTTCTTCCCGGCCAAGCCGCTCGGCTGCTACGGCGATGGCGGCGCGATCTTCACCGACGATGACGAACTTGCGAACACGCTGCGCAGCATCCGCGTGCACGGCCAGGGGTCTGACAAATACGACAATGTCCGCCTCGGCCTCACCGGACGCCTCGACACCATGCAGGCGGCGGTCCTGATCGAGAAGCTGAAGATCTTCGACGACGAGATCGCGGCGCGCAACAAGATCGCGGATCGCTACGCGCGCGGCCTCGGCAATGTGGTGACCGTGCCGCGGCTCGCCTCCGGCTGCACCTCGGTGTGGGCGCAGTACACCATCCGCCTGCCCAAGGGCACCGACCGCGATGGCTTTGCCGCGGCGCTGATGGCGCAGGGCATTCCGACCGCGGTCTACTACACCAAATCGATGCATCAGCAGACCGCGTATCGCAATTACCCGGTCGCGGAAGGCGGCCTGCCGGTGAGCGAAAGCCTTTCGGAGGACGTCATCAGCCTGCCGATGCACGCCTATCTCGACGAGGCGACGCAGGATCGCGTCATCCAGGCGGTGCGGGGCGCGCTTTCTTCCTGATTTCGGCATCGCGTTTTCGAAGAAAACGCGTCAAACAACCGATAGCGTTTACGTGAAGAAGACGCGTCAATACAAATATAGCTCTCGGTTCTGATGCAATCAGAACCGAATATGCGCTAGAAGCTAGCCCATGCTTGGGCGCATCTTCACCGTCGGCGGCTATACGCTTCTTTCGCGCGTGACCGGTTTTGCGCGCGACATCATGCTCGCGGCGATCCTCGGTGCCGGGCCGGTCGCGGACGCGTTCTTCGTGGCGCTGCGGTTGCCCAATCATTTTCGCGCCATCTTCGCCGAAGGCGCCTTCAACGCCGCGTTCGTGCCGGCCTATGCCCACCTTCATGGGCAGAACCAGAGCTCGGCAAAATTGTTCGCCGATCGCATCTTCACGCTGTTGTTCGGCGCCCAGGTCGTGCTGCTCGTGGTGGCGTGGCTGTTCATGCCGCAGGTGATCGGCCTCCTGGCGCCGGGATTCTCCGACGATCCGGCGCGCGGCGAACTTGCGATTGCGCTGACGCGGATCACCTTTCCATATCTCCTGCTGATCACCCTGGTGACGCTTTACGGCGGCATGCTCAACGTCATGCATCGCTTTGCGAGCGCTGCGGCGGCCCCGATCTTTCTCAATCTGTCGATGATGGCGACATTGGCGCTGGCCGCGTTCTTTCCGGGCGCCGGCTATGCCGCCGCATGGGGCGTCCTGATCGCCGGCATCCTCGAATTCCTGCTGCTCGCGGGTGATGCGGCGAAGAACGGCATCCTGCCGAAGTTCAGCATGCCCAGGCTCGATAACGATGTCCGCGCCTTCTTTCGCGCGCTGGGGCCGGCGACCATCGGCTCGATGGGAACGCAGGTGGCGCTGTTCGCCGACACCATCATCGCGACGTTTCTCGCCGCCGGCGCGCTGTCGGCGCTGTATTACGCCGACCGCCTCAACCAGTTGCCGATCGGCGTGATCGGGATCGCGATCGGCACGGTGCTGCTGCCGGAAATGTCGCGGCGGTTGACGGCGCAGGACCATGCCGGCGCCGCCAAGGCGCAGCGGCGGGCGTTCAATTTCACGCTTTTGTTTTCGATACCGTTCGTCGCCGCGTTCCTCACGGTGCCTGACGTGATCATGCGCGCCATGTTTGCGCGCGGCGCGTTCTCGAAGGCGGACGCCGCGGCCGCGGGCGCGACACTGGCGGCCTATGCCGTCGGGCTCATTCCCTTCGTGATGATCCGCAGCGCGGTCGCCACCTTCTATGCCCGCAAGGACACGGCGACGCCGGTCAAGGCGGCGCTGACCGGCGTTGCCGTCAACGTCGCCCTGAAAATCGCGCTGATGGGGACGCTCGCCCAGATCGGCCTCGCGCTCGCCACTGCGATCGGCGCCTGGGTCAATCTGCTGCTGGTACTCGGTTTTGCAGTGCGAAGAGGATTCCTCGAACTGGACCGGGAATGGCTCAGATCGCTCGTCAAGTTCGCGGTTTCCGGCATCGTGCTTGCTATAGCGCTTTGGCTGACCGCGCGGTTCGCGAATCTTTATTTCGCATCGATGCCCGCTTTCCGCGACGAACTGGCGTTGCTGCTTCTGGTGGTGGCCGGGATGTTCGTCTACGGGGTGGCGATCTTGCTGCTGTTCGGGCGCGGGTGGATATTCTCGCTGGTCCGGGAGCGACGAGATATTCCTTAAGCTGCTCGAAATTATAACAAATCTAAACAAGCCTGCCCGGCAACGGCGCTGGGATATTTTTGCAACAAGTGCCCAGAAAATGTCCATCGCGACGCATCTGCGCATGCGTGATGGGAGACTCTACGTTAAGTTGACATCAGAGATTCAATAAAATTTCGTTAGTGGGGCTTCCATGCGCACTTCAACACTTAAGGCCATTGCGGTTTCGACGTTCGCTGTCGTCGCTGCTACTTCCGTTGCTTCCGCTGCCGACATGGCACCCCGCTACACCAAGGCTCCGGCCCCCGTGGTTGAGGTATGGAACTGGACCGGCTTCTACATCGGCGGCAACGCCGGCTACAGCTGGGGACGCGGCAGCTCGGACGTCTCGTATTACAACACCGTTACCGGCTTGCAGATCGCCCCGCCTGCGGGCTCCCTTACTGGCGCCAGCTACGACATGAACGGCGCCATTGCCGGCGGTCAGGTCGGTTACAACTGGCAGAGCAACAACTGGGTGTTCGGTCTCGAAGCCGACGCACAGTGGTCGGATGAAAAGGGCAGTGCGGCCTATCGCTGCGCAGGCACGCTCGCCGGTGGCGTTTGCCTTCCCGGTTTGACGTTCCTGCCGGCCGGCGCGACCGGAACCAACCTGGCTCTCGGTACCCATCTCGAATGGTTCGGCACTGTGCGCGGTCGCGTCGGTATCCTCGCCACCCCGAAGGTCCTGTTCTACGGCACTGGCGGTTTGGCCTACGGCTCGCTCAAGACCACCGGTACGCTGACTGGCTTGACCCCCGCCGGCGTTGCGCTGATCGCGACCGGCTCCAACAGCGACGTCCGCCTCGGCTGGACCGTCGGTGTTGGCGTCGAAGGCAAGATTACCAACAACTGGAGCGCCAAGCTCGAATATCTCTACATGGATTTCGACTCGTTCCGCGCCGCCAGCTTCACGCTCGCTCCGGCCAGCGCGATCCGCGCTGACGTGGATACCCGCTTCCACGACCATGTGCTGCGCGTCGGTCTGAACTACACCTTCGGCGGACCGGTGGTCGCGAAGTATTGATCGCGGCGGCCGTCTTCCTCCCGCAAATTAAAGCCCCGGCATCGTCCGGGGCTTTTTTTGTTGTGCAGGCGCGAAAAACTTCAGGAAGCGGATCGATTTCCTTGCGACCGGAACGTCACGAGCCCGACGAAAGCGGTTTGCGCTGGCGCGCGAACCGCTGCAATATGGAACGCTTCTAACGGCTATTGGAGATACGATGGCAGCTCCCATCAAGTTCGGCGTCGGTCACAGCGTCCGGCGCAAGGAAGACGATGCGCTCATTCGCGGCAAGGGCCGCTATACCGACGACGTCTCGCCGTCTCCCTCCCTGCATGCGTTGATGCTGCGCTCGCCGCACGCGCACGCGAAGTTCACCATCAACGTCACCAAGGCCCGCGGCATGCCCGGTGTCGCCGCGGTGTTGATCGCCGACGACGTCAAGGATCTCGGCGACCTGCCGTGCCTGTTCAATTTCGAAGTCGATCCGTTCACCGGACCTCCGTATCCGATCCTCGCCAAGGATGAAGTCCGCCACGTCGGCGACTCCGTCGCCTTCGTCGTCGCCGATACCATCGACCAGGCGCGCGACGCGATCGAGGCGATCGAGGTTAGCTGGACGCCGCTGCCGGCGGTGGTCGGCCTTGTCAACGCGGTGAAGAAGGGTGCGCCGCAGGTCTGGCCCAATCACGCCGGCAATTTGCTGTTCGACGTGCCGATCGGCGACAAGGCGGCAACCGACGCCGCGTTTGCAAAAGCGCATGCGGTCGCCGAAGTGTCGATCGTCAATCCGCGCGTCATCACCAACTTCATGGAAACGCGCGCCGCGGTCGCCGAATACGACGCCAAGAAGGATCACCTGACGCTGACGATCGGCAGCCAGGGCAGCCATCGCCTGCGCGAGATCATCGGCGGCATGGTGCTCAAGATACCGCTGGAAAAGATGCGGGTGATCTGCCCCGACGTCGGCGGCGGCTTCGGCACCAAACTGTTTCCGTACCGCGAATATGCGCTGATCTCGGTCGCGGCGAAACGGCTGAAGAAGACCATCAAATGGACCGCCGACCGCTCCGATCACTTCGTGGGTGACGCGCAGGGGCGCGACAACGTCACTGTGGCGAAGATGGCGCTCGCCGAGGACGGCAAGTTCCTGGCGATGGACGTCGACCTGATGGGCGACATGGGCGCGTATCTGTCGACCTTCGGTCCCTACATTCCGCATGGCGGCGCCGGCATGCTGCCCGGCCTCTACGATATCCAGATCTTCCACTGCCGCGTCCGCACCGTGTTCACCAACACCGTGCCGGTCGATGCCTATCGCGGCGCGGGCCGCCCCGAGGCGGCTTACGTGATCGAGCGGCTGGTGGACGCCTGCGCGCGCAAACTCGGCATGACGCCCGATGCGATCAGGCGCAAGAATTTCATCCCGCCGAAGGCGCTGCCGTACAAGACCGTGACCGGCAAGGTTTATGACTCCGGCGATTTCACCGCGCATATGAAGCGCGCGATGGAAGTGGCCAACTGGAAGGAGTTTCCCAAGCGCGCCAAGGCCGCCAAGAAGGCCGGGCTGGTGCGCGGCATTGGCCTTGCAAGCTATGTCGAGATCTGCGGCACCATGGGCGACGAGACCGCCAATGTGGCGCTCGATCCCAATGGCGACGTCACCATTCTGATCGGCACCCAGTCGAGCGGGCAGGGCCATCAGACCGCCTATGCGCAGTTGATCGCCGAACAGTTCGGGCTGCCGCCCGAGCGCGTGCACATTGTGCAGGGCGACACGGATCGCGTCGCCACCGGCCTTGGCACCGGCGGTTCGGCCTCGATCCCGACCGGCGGCGTCAGCGTGCAGCGTGCGGCCCACGACCTCGGCGGCAAGCTGAAGGAGATCGCGGCCGAAGCACTGGAAACCAGCGCTGCCGACCTCGAGATCAGCGACGGCCGGATCCGGATCGCCGGCACCGACCGCTCGGTGAGTTTCGCCGATCTGGCGAAGCGTCCTGATGTCGATCCGTCAAAGCTGAATGCGAGTGCGACCTTCAACCAGGCCGACGGCACCTATCCGAACGGCACCCATCTCGCCGAAGTCGAGATCGATCCGGCCACCGGCATCATCAAGATCGTCAACTACGTCATCGTCGACGATTTCGGGGTGACGCTCAATCCGCTGCTGCTGGCCGGGCAGGTCCATGGCGGCGCGATGCAGGGGATCGGCCAGGCCCTGATGGAGCAGGCGGTATTCGGCAGCGACGGCCAGCTCGTCACCGGCACCTTCATGGATTACGCGATGCCGCGCGCCGCCGACGGCCCGTCCTTCCACTTCGAAACCCACAACGTTCCCTGCACCACCAATCCGCTTGGCGTAAAGGGCGCGGGCGAGGCCGGTGCGATCGGGTCCTGTCCGGCGGTGGTCAATGCGATCGTCGAAGGGCTGTGGCGCGAGTACAAGATCGACCACATCGACATGCCGGCGACCGCCGAACGGGTCTGGATCGCCATCCGGGAGGCGCAGCGCCGGCATAACCTCTGATATTTTGTCGCAGCTGGAATGATTCTAAGTTTATGGTGTTATCAGGCCTGGGCGCGGTCCGTGGAGACCGCGGCCCGGTCTGTGTCATGAAAAAGGGATCTGGCGATGAAACGGGTTTTGGTGGTTGCAGGAGCGCTTTTGCTCAGTGTCGGCGCCGTTATGGCACAGCAGGACGTGGTCAAGAAGGACCAGGACGTCATGAAGGCCACCGGCCGGGCGCTAGGCGGCGTGCTGTCGCCGATGTTCAAGGGCGAGAAGCCCTATGATCAGGCCGCCGTCGATGGGGCGATCAAGACGCTCGAAGATACCGCAAAGAACCTGCCGACCATGTTTCCGGCGAGCACCAAGGGCCTGAAGGCCGACGGCGACTACAGCGCCTCGCCCAAGATCTGGGAAGACAAGGCCGGCTTCGATGCCAAGATCGCAGACTTCGCCAAGGCGGTGAGCGATGCCAAGGCCAAGATCAAGGATGCCGATACGCTGAAGGCGAATTTTCCCGGGATCGGCAAGGCATGCGGCGGTTGCCACGAGACCTACCGCGTCAAGAACAGCTAGGCTTTCGGTTGGACCAGACAGGAAGAGGCGGGACGCGTGACGTGTCCGGCCTCTTTCATTATTCGCGGGCGCGAAGGCTTGCCTCGCGCATCAGTTCGGTGTGAAGCCCGTTTCATCGCCTCGGTGTGAAGCCTGCTTCATCACCGTGAGTTGTCGAAATTTCGTGGAAGCTTCCGGCTGAAATTGCGTACATACTGGCCGCCATATCAAAACGCGCGATGACGGATTGGTGAATGCTGAAACGACTGTTCCTTCTGGCCGTTTTGGCCGCCGTCGCCGGGCTTGGCATTTTCTGGTGGCTGACCATACCGGCGATGGTCGCTGCGAGTTCATTGCCAGCCTACAAGCCTAACCTCGCCAACGGCCTCACAGCGTTCAATGCCGGCGGATGTTCGTCCTGCCACGCCGTGCCGAACCAGCCCGACCGGCTCAAGCTCGGCGGTGGATTGCCGATTCCGTCGCCGTTCGGTACCTTCAACGTTCCCAATATCTCGCCCGATCCCAACGACGGCATCGGGCGATGGAGCGAGGCCGATTTCGTCACCGCCGTGCTCAAGGGCACGTCGCCGTCGGGCTTCCATTATTTTCCGGCGTTTCCCTACGCGTCTTACGAACATGCGAAGGTCGAAGACGTCCGAGACCTGTTTGCCTATTTGAAGACACTGGCGCCGGTGGCCGGCAAGACGCGCGACCATGACGTGCCGTTTCCGTTCAACATTCGCCGCAATGTCGGCGTGTGGAAATTCCTGTTCACGGACGACAAGCCGTTCACGCCGGACGCCAGCAAGTCGGCGCAATGGAATCGCGGCGCCTATCTCGTCAACAGCCTCGGTCATTGCGCGGAGTGCCACAGCCCGCGCAATTTCCTCGGCGGCATCATCGACGCGCAGCGCTTTGCCGGCGGGCCCAATCCGGAAGGCGAGGGCTGGGTGCCCAACATCACGCAGAAGCGGATGTCGGACTGGAGCGCGAAGGATTTTGCCTATTTCCTCGAAAGCGGGATGACGCCGGAGGGCGACACCGCCGGCGGCTCGATGGCGCGGGTGATCCGCAATACCTCGCAATTGTCGCCGGAGGACCGCACCGCGATGGCGGAATATCTGAAATCGCTGCCCCCGGTGGAGGGACCGCCGCGGCCGAAGAAGGCGGAGAAGTCGTAGGGCCTTTCTCGAAGCGAAGTGGCAATTGCATCCGCGAACGAGCTGCGCTCCCTCTCCCGCTTGCGGGGGAGGGTTGGGGTGGGGGTGGTGCCACGAGTCAGACTCTTGGTGAGGAGAGAGCCCCCACCCGGCGCTGGCGCCGACCTAAGAGCGAGCTTCGCTCGTCTCGACCCCCGCAAGCGGGAGAGGTGATTGAGCCGGCTGCCATACCGATGAAGTTGTATCACTCAAACGTATTGACCATGCCGGCCTTGGCGAGTGCGGCCTTGCGTGCGCTCATCCACTCCTCGGTGAGTTTTGCCGGATCGGAAGCCGGGCTGCCCTTCATGTAGTCGGTCCACGCCGCGATCAGGACTTCCTGCCGCTTGAGCAGTGCGTTGTTGTGCTTCTCCTGGTCGTCGCTCCAGGCGCCCACCTCTTTGAGGGCCTTGACCGCGCCCTTGTGCGTCGGCACCGCCCAGTTCTTTGCCTGCGCCTTCACCGCAAGCCCGCTGGCGCCGGGCGCGTTGTCCTTGTAGCCGTCATAGCCGTCGATCATCGCCTTGGTCAGCATGTAGACTTCGTCTTCGGACTGGCTGCCATAGACGCTGTAGATCGGATACGGATAGGTGCCGACCTCGACCGGCTTGTCCTTGGAAAATTCGCCTGCGCCGCAGGTTGCCTTGTGCTCGGTGAAATACGGGCCGACCTTGCGCATGCGCTCCCATCCCGCCTTGTCGGAGAATGGCATCGCGGGCCAGGTGATGCCGCGCGGCGATGTCTGCAGTTCCTTGGCGGGCCCGGAGATCGTCGAACCGAATACCGCATCGGTATCGTTGTTGATGATGCCTTTCCACATCGCATTGTTGCCCGCGAACTCGACGATCTTGACGTCCTTGGCCGTCAAATTGGCGAACGCCAGCACGGCAAGCGCATTCTGGTTGAGCGCGGGAGAACCGACCACGAAGCCGATGCGCTTGCCTTTCAGGTCGGCATAGGTCTTGACGCCGATGTCGGCGGCGACCGCCAGTGAAAGGCCGTTGCAGTCGATCGAGCTCAGCGTGATCTGGATGGGCTGCGGTCCCCATTCCCGGGTCGCGAATTCGAACACGCCTTCCTGCGCGAAAAAGACCCCGACGCCCATCGCCGAGATGCTGGCGCGGTTGAGGCGCAGCGGTTGCAGGCGGGCGACGTCGTTGCCGGCGGGCAGCACGCGCGCATCGCTGCCATACTTGTCCTTGAACATCTTGCCGACGGCAACCGTGATGTTGAAGCCGGAGGTCCCGGTGTCATAGGCGGTCATCGTCACGTTGGGCGGCAGTTTCACCTGTGCGACCGCCGTCGATGCCGCGACCACGGTTCCGGTCAGCGCGATGGCGGCAAGCATCATCTTCGGATTGATCATTCATCCCTCCCGTTGCGGCTGTCGTTGCAGCCTTGAGACGCTTTTCGCCGGTGCTTCCTTGCCCGCAACGGGACGTCAGTTGGAAACAGGCGCTGCGTATTGACGCGAATGCTCGCGGATTTCCGCTCCTCCCGCAAGGCAGAAGCAGGGGGTATCGATCCGCGTCAGCTTGACGCGTTGCGTTGTCCGAAACGGCGGAGGGTGGCGGCTGGTCCTGATTCAGGTCAGCTTCGCCATGCCAAGCTCATCCGCGACCTGATCGAGCCCGCGCATCAGCGCCGGCGGAATCGGAATGCCATCACGCATCCGCGCCTCTCGCGTGGCGTGGCTGCGCTCGCCGGGAACGAAGATCCTGTTCACGCCGGGCATCCGCTCGGAGTTTCTGAAATCGCGCACCAGCGCATCGACGCTCGCCTTGAACACGTCAACATCGCCGAAGGCCGAGATGTTGATCGCGGCGACCGCCTGACCGGTATTGGTGACGCTGTCATCATCATGGTTGAAGTCGATGACGTCCCGGCCCATCGCCGCACCGCCCAGCGTGCCCGCGAGCAGGCCGATGATCATGGCGAGCCCATAACCCTTGTAGCCGGCCTCCATGCCGCCGAGCGGCAGCAGCATGCCTTCGTCGGCGCGCTTCGGATCGGTCAGCGGCTTGCCCTCACGATCGATCATCCATCCCTCCGGCATGGTCTCGCCGCGCAGTGCCTTGGATTTCACTTTTCCATAGGCCGCAACCGTCGTCGCCATATCGAGAATGATCGGCTTCTCATCACCGGCCGGAATTGCGGCTGCGATCGGGTTGGTCGACAGCAGCATGTCGAGGCCGCCCCAGGGCGGCAGATGGTTGGCGTTACCGACCGCGAAATAGAGCCCGATCATGTCATGCTTCAGCGGCATCGACGCGTAGAGCGAGGCAGGACCCGCATGGTTGCTGTATTGCGAGTTGACCCATGCGATCCCCGTGGTGCGCGCCTTTTCGATCGCGATCTCGGCCGCGCGTTTCATCACGAGGTGGCCCATGCCGTTGTCGCCATTCAGCAGGGCGGTGGAGGCGTGCTCGCGCACCACCGTGATGTCGGGTCGCACATTGAAGCCGCCGGCCTTGATGCGGCGGGCATATTGCGGCAACCGGCTGACGCCGTGGCCGTCCGATCCCTGCAGATCGGCTTCCGCCATCAGCGCGGCGACATCAGCGGCGTCGGCGTCAGGCAGGCCCAGCTTTGTCATGGCTTCCCGGATGAAGCCCTTCAGCCGGTCGAAAGTCACTGTCGATGTCGTCAGGATACCAACTCCCGTTTTCCTGTTGGCGCACTTGCGCTGAACATATCGTGGCAAATTCCTAGTCGGATAGGAAGCGCACCGATGATGTGGCGATGGCGACGGTCACGGTGGTGCCGACCTCGTGCAGCATGTCGCCGGCGTGGAAGGGACAATCGACGGCGATGTTGGCTGTGCCTGCGCGCACGCCATAGCGCACGCTGGCGCCGAGGAATTCGCGATAGGTCACCGTGCCCGCGGCTTCTGTCCTGTCTCGCCCCGCGCTCTGGCCCGCACCGACGATCGTGCAATCCTGCGGCCGGAACACCATGCGCGCCCCCGGCGCCAGCTTCCGGTCCACAGCAATCGGTATCTTCAGGCCGCCGGCCACCTCATAGGCGCGCGACGCGCCGTCGCCGATCACGCGGCCTTCGACAATGTTCGCCGTGCCGAGAAAGTTCGCCACGAACAGGTTGGCCGGCTGCTCGTAAAGGTCTTTCGGCGTGCCAACCTGCTGAATGACGCCCTGGTTCATTACCGCGATCCGGTCGCAGACCGTGTTGGCCTCTTCCTGGTCGTGGGTGACGAAGATGGTGGTGAGTCCCAGCCGTTGCTGCAGTTCGCGCAGCTCGCGGCGGACCTGGACGCGCAGCTTGGCATCGAGATTGGACAGGGGTTCATCGAGCAGCAGGAGCTTCGGTTCGACCGCGATGGTGCGCGCCAGCGCCACGCGTTGCTGCTGCCCGCCGGAGAGCTGCGCCGGGCGGCGTTGATCGAGGCCCGTGAGCCCGACGAGTTCAAGTGCGGCCGCGACCCGCGGGCCGATCTCGGCGCGCGGCACGCGCTTTTCCTCGAGGCCGAACGCGACATTGCGCGCCACCGTCATATGCGGCCACAGCGCATGGGACTGGAACACCATGCCGATGTCGCGCTTCCATGGCGGCAGAGCGGAAATATCCTTCTCTGCGACCAGCACGCGGCCACTGTCGGCATGGTTGAAGCCGGCGATCAGCCGCAGCAGCGTGGTCTTGCCGCAGCCGGAGGGGCCGAGAAACGCAAAGAACTCGCCGGGGCGGATATCGAGATCGATCGACTTCAAGACGTGATTGTCGCCATAGGACAAATTGACCTGTTCGATCCGGACACCGACGGCCGGTACGGCGATCGCTCGATTGGCTGTTGCGGCCGTCATGGTGCTGATAATCCCGGCATGAACATCAATGTCCTGCTTGCGGCATGGCGCGGCCACGCTCGATCACGAAATGCGACAGGACCGTGCAGACCGCGACCAGCAGCACGGCGATGACGCCGAGCGCCGCGCCAGGGCCGCGGCCCGCCGCCGATTGCATCAGCACGTAAAGGCCGTAAGCCAGCGGCGCATCGGAGTTGGACTGCACCAGCATCAGCGTCGCCGAGAGCTCGACGGCGGCGGTGGCAAAACTGGTGACGAAGCCGGCCAGCATGCCGCCCATCATCAGCGGTGTTACGATCCGGCGCACGGTGCGCAGCTTGGTGGCGCCGAGATTTTCGGCGGCTTCTTCCAGCGATACCGATATCTGCTGCAGCGCCGCGTAGCAGGCCCGCAGCGCGTAGGGCAGGCGGCGGATCGCCAGCGCCAGCACGATCACGATCCACAGCGAGGCCAGCGGCGTGCCATCCCACAGTTTCACGCCGTAAAACGCGCGCAGATAACCGATGCCGAGCACGATGCCGGGGACGGCGAGCGCGGCCGAGGCCGCCCAGTCCAGCACGTCGCGCCCGACCAGTCTGGTGCGCAACACCAGATAGGCGATTGCCGTGCCGAGCACGACGTCGATCAGCCCGGCCAACGAGGCATAGATCAGCGTGTTCTTGATGTAGAGCGAGCTCTCGCCGAAAATCCTCGCGTAATGCGCCATTGTATAGCCGTCCGGCAGCGGCGAGAACGACCAGATGGTCGAGAACGACAGCAGCAGCAGGCCGGCATGCGGCGCCAGCACCAGCAGCAGGATCAGCGTCACCGTCAGATAGGCGAGCACGCTTTCATACGGCCGCAGCACGCGCCGGGAGAGCCCGCCGCCGCCGCGCTGCACGGTCGAATAGTCGATGCCGCGCGTCGCCAGCGCCGAGAGTGCCATTGCCGCGACGGAGGCCACGATCAGCACCACCGCGATCACATAGCCCATGGGATCGGCGATCCCGATCGAGGTGACGCGCAGATAGGCCTGCGGCGCCAGCATGTCCTTGACGTTCAAAAGCAGCGGCGTGGCGAGATCGTCGAACACCTTGACGAACACCAGCGAGGCGCCCGCGATATAGCCGGGCATCGCAAGCGGAAACACGATGCGGCGGAACAGGCGAAATCCGGACGAGCCGAGATTTTGCGCGGCTTCCTCCATCGAGGCGTCGATGTTGCGCAGCGCCGCCGAGAGGTTGATCAGGATGAACGGAAAATAGTGGATCGACTGCACGAAGATGACGCCGTTCAGTCCCTCCATGAACGGGATCTTGAAGCCAAACCAATCGTCGAGCAGCAGGTTGACGCTGCCGTTGCGGCCGAAAAACAACTGCATCGCCACGGCGCCGACGAATGGCGGCATGATCAGTGGCAGAAATCCCAGCGTCTGGATCAGCACCGTGCCGCGAAAGGCAAAGCGCGAGGTGATGTAGGCGAGCGGCAGCGCCAGGATCGACGCCCCGACCACCGCCATCGCCGAGACGTAGAACGAATTCCAGAACGAACGCAGGAACAAATCGGTGCGGAAGAAATCGACGAAATTGACCAGGGTGAACGCGCCGCCGCCCTTTTCGGTGAACGCCACATAGATCACCGTCGCGGACGGCCACACCAAAAACAGCGCGAGGAAAACCGCAATGCCCAGCGCCAGCGCGATCTGCCCAGGCGTCGCCGAAAGTCTTGCGCGGGCGCGAGGGGCGGGGAGGGCGAGGCTCATGGGCGGTGCACCGACAACGTCGTCCCGGCGAAGGCCGGGACCCATACGCCGTGTCCTCGCGGTGAAACGTAGACGTCAGCGACCTTCGTCAACAATAAACGCCGGTGGCTATGGGTCCCGGCGTTCGCCGGGACGACATTGAGGGATGATGGGCGCCCTCGCATCACTTCGCCAGCTTCGTCGCTTCCTCGGCCTTGGCTTGCGCCTGCGCGTAGCGTTCCTTGGCGAAAACCGCCCATTGCTGTTCCAGTTCGGCCTGCCGTGCGCCCTTCTGTTTTCCGCCGGTGAATGCGCTTGCCGTCTCCTTGGCGGAGGCTGCGGCTTCATCGACCGGCATAGCGGCGATCAGCTCGCGCGCTTGCGCGACGAGTGCGCGAGCTTGCGCATTATCCTTCTTGGCAAGCGCGGCTTCGGCCTCGTGGATCGCCTTGGTCGCGGCCTTGAGCGAATCGAGCTGGAACGAAATCAGCTGATCGAACAGCACGTCGACCACATCGTTGCGCGCTTCGGACTTGGCGACGTCGAACTTGATCATCGCGTTCAGCCGCGGATCCTTGAAGGGATTCGGGTAGTCCGCGGGCGCCTTGGCATAGACGTCGGGATTGACGGGGAGGCGGCGGATGCCCGGCTCGAGCAGCACTTGCTGGCCGGCCGGCGACAGCAGGAATTCCACGAAGGCCTCGGCCGCCGCCTTGTTCGGCGCGTTGGCGACGATGCCGACATTGGCCGGCACGATCGTCGTGACCGTCGGATAGATGAATTTGACGGGGAAGCCCGAGGCCTGCGCCGAGAACGCGAAGAAGTCGATCACGATGCCGTAGCCGACCTGCCCGGAATTGACCGCTTCCGGCACCCCGAACGAGCGCTCGGTGATGTTGCGGAAATTGCCGGCCATCGCCTTGATGGTGCCCCAGCCCTTGGCCCAGCCTTCGCCCTGCAGCACGGCTTCGACGGTCAGGTGCGTGGTGCCGGAGCGCGAGGGGGCGGCGATCGAGACGTGGTCGTAATAAACCGGCTTGGCCAGATCCTGCCATTCCCTGGGATCAGGCAGCTTGTTGGCCTTCACGTAGCGCTCGTTCCACATGATGCCGTAGCCGGACGCGGCAAAGCCGAAATAGAAACCGGCGGGGTCGTTGATCGGAAATTGCCCGATCTTCTCGGGAATGCCTGACGCCTTGGGCGCGTATTTCTGCAGCAGCCCCTTGCCCTTGAGAACCTCGAACGCATCAGGCGCCGAAGCCCAGAACAGATCGACCTGGTTGCTGGATTTGGTTTCCTCGAGATATTTCACACCGGCATTGGTGTTGCGGTTCTGCACTTCCAGCGTCACACCCGGCGTCGCCGTCTCAAATGCCTTCTTGACGGGGTCGGTGACGTCCTTGGCAAAGGAGGTGACGACCGTGACCTTGCCGGCGGGCGCCTGCGCGAACGCCGCGGTCGAGACCAGCGCTGCGCAAAGCGACAGCATCAACAGCCGATGCATCATGTTTCCCCGTTTGCTTGTTCTTGTCGTTGCCGGTGGCCGCGGAAGCGGGCGGGGCCTAGCTCCCGCCGAACGCCTTGAAGGTGATGATGGTGTGGGTGTCCTGGATACCGGGAATGACCTGCACCTTCTCGTTGACGAAATGGCCGATGTCGGTGGCGTTGTCGACGTAGAACTTGACCAGCAGGTCGTAATCGCCGGCGGTGGAATAGATTTCCGAGGCGATCTCGGCTTCCGCGAGCGCATTGGCCACCGCATAGGACTGGCCGAGCTTGCATTTGAACTGGACGAAGAAGGGAACCATGGTTGTCGTCTCCGAAGGGAAGATTTGTGCTCAATATAGCGTTTTCAAGCGAAGTGGATACCGGTTCGCATCAGGAAAACGCGTCAGAGTCAGAAGGCCAAAAACGGGAGCCCGTGGCAAGCCAACTTGCTGGGAATGGAACGGCGCGCTAGGACAGTTTATGATCCCGAACACACCTTTTGCACGAGGCGGGCGATGACACCAATCGCGCTGACCATCGCCGGCTCCGATTCGTCCGGCGGCGCCGGAATCCAGGCCGACCTGAAGACGTTTGCCGCGCTCGGCGTCTATGGCGCCTCCGTGATCACGGCGCTGACGGCGCAGAACACGACCGGCGTCAGCGGCATCCATCAGGTGCCGGCGGAGTTCATCACCGCCCAGATCGATGCGGTATTCTCCGATCTCGCCGTCGGCGCGGTCAAGATCGGCATGGTGGCGCAGCCCGCGAGCATCGATGCCATCGTCGCGGGGCTGACGCGCTGGTCGCCGAAGCATGTCGTGCTCGATCCCGTGATGGTCGCGACATCAGGGGACCGCCTGCTGGCCGCGGAAGCCGTCGATGCGCTACGCACCAAGCTCATTCCGCTCGCCTCGGTCATCACGCCCAATCTGCCGGAAGCGGCGGCCTTGCTCGATGAGCCGATTGCGACAGACGAAGCCGCGGTCGAAAATCAGGGCAAGCGATTGCTGACGATGGGCTGCCGCGCGGTGCTGATCAAGGGCGGCCACGGGGAGAGCGCCGAGAGCACCGATTATTTTATCGACGCCGGGAAGACCATCACGCTGGCCGCGCCGCGCGTCGCCACCAAAAACACCCACGGCACCGGCTGCTCGCTGTCGTCGGCGATTGCGGCCGGACTGGCGAAGGGCGAGAACATGGAGACCGCCGTCCGCAACGCCAAGGCCTGGATCAGCGCCGCGATCGCAGCCGCGGACCGCTTCAGCGTCGGCCGCGGGCATGGCCCGGTGCATCATTTTTATAAGTATTACTGAAGGCAGACGTTACTGGAAGCACCGCCGCAGCCGCGGCTGTTCCTTGTCCGAATGGCCCATTGGCGGGGCCATGCCCGGCGCCTATAATTCGCCGCCTGTAATTCAAGTGAATCGCGACGTCGCCAACGCGCGGACCAATGTCGCAATATCCGGGAGAGAAACGCCGTGAGACAACAAACCCTGCGCTACGCCATATTGACCGTTCTGGCGGGCCTTTCCATCGCCGCAAATGCGGCCCAGGCTCAGACATGGCCGGATAAGCCGATCACGTTCGTGGTGCCGTTCGCGGCCGGTGGCGGCACCGACGCCTTCGCGCGCCCGCTCGCAGCCCAGCTCGACACCCAGCTCGGCAAACGCGTGCTGATCGAAAACCGCGCCGGCGCCGGCGGCACGGTGGGCGCCTCGGCAGCGTCCAAGGCCGCTCCCGATGGCTACACCTTCTTCATGGGCGCGGCGCATCACGCCATTGCACCCTCGCTCTATCCCAATCTCGACTACGACATCGAGAAGGATTTTGTCGCGGTTGCGCTGATCGCGCGTCCGCCGCAGGTGATCGTGGTCAATCCCGAGAAGGTCGCCGCCAAGACGCTTGCCGAATTCATCGCGTTCAACAAAGCGAACCCGGGTCAGTTGAACTATGGCTCCGCCGGCGCCGGCACCACGCATCATCTCGCGGGCGAGTTGTTCAAGATCCTGACCAAGACCAACCTCCAGCACGTCCCCTATCGCGGGGCGGGACCTGCGATGCAGGATCTGATCGCCGGCCATGTGCCTGTCGTGTTTGACGGCATGGGCTCGTCGGCCGCGCCGATCAGGGCCGGGCAGCTCCGCGCGCTCGCGGTCGCCGCGCCGAAGCGGGTGGCGGCTTTCCCCGACCTTCCCACGGCCAAGGAAGCCGGTCTGCCCGACTTTGAAGTGGCGACCTGGTACGGACTGTTCGCGCCGAAGAACACGCCGCCGGCGATCGTCGAACGCATGATCAAGGAGCTGCAGCAGGCGATGCAGGTGGCTGCGATCAAGGAGGCCTGGGAGCGCAACGGTTCTGATGTCCCTGACGTGACGGGCCCTGCATTCGCGAAGATGGTGTCCGCCGAAGTCGTGCGCTGGCGGAAGGTCGTGAAAGAGGCCAATGTGAAGCTGGACTAGAGAGCGTTTTCCTTGCTCCAATGCGGGCACCGCTGATCGGTGCCCGCCCCGCCGCTGCGCATAGCGCCGGCCGCTGAAGTAGCCCTTCCACGCATCCCCCAAAGTTCGCTAAGATGAGGACTGAAGGCCGCGGAGGCCTCGCTGCCCCGCGCCAACCGGTTTGCAATTCCAGGGAGTAATCACATGAAACGCCGTACGTTCCTCAAAGGCGGCGCCGTGGCCGGCGCAACGACGCTGGTTGCGGCACCCGCGATCGCGCAAGCCGCGCCCGAGATCAAGTGGCGCCTGACCTCGAGCTTTCCAAAGTCGCTCGAGACCATCTACGGCACGGCGCAGACGTTTGCGAAATACGTCGCTGACGCCACCGACAACAAATTCCAGATCCAGACGTTTGCTGCAGGCGAGATCGTGCCCGGCCTGCAGGCGCTCGATGCCGTGAGCACCGCAACCGTCGAGATGGCGCAGACGCCGCTCTACTTTTACATCGGCAAGGAGCCGGCGCTCACCTACGCCACCGGCGCACCCTTCGGCATGAACCATCGCCATCAGCATTCCTGGTGGACGTTCGGCGGCGGCGCTGAACTCTGCAACGAGGCGCTGAAGCCTTTCAAGGCGCATGCGATCCTGTGCGGCAACTCCGGCACGCAAATGGGCGGCTGGTTCCGTAAGGAGATCAAGACCGCCGATGATCTCAAAGGCCTCAAGTTCCGCATCGCGGGCATGGGCGGCCATGTGCTGGCAAAGCTCGGCATCGTGCCGCAGCAGATCGCGGGCGGCGACGTCTATTCGGCGCTCGAGAAAGGCTCGATCGATGCTGCGGAGTTCGTCGGTCCCTATGACGACGAGAAGCTCGGCTTCTACAAGGTAGCAAAATACTATTATTACCCCGGCTGGTGGGAAGGCGGCGCCATGCTGCACATGATCGTCAACGACGAGAAGTGGAATGCGCTCCCCAAGCAATACCAGGCGATCCTCAACCAGGCAGGTGCGGCGGCAGGCGCCTGGATGATCGAAAAATATGACAGCGTCAATCCAGCCGCCCTGAAGCGGCTGATCGCGGGCGGCGCCGAACTGCGCGCGTTCCCGCAACCGGTCATGGAGGCCTGCTACACCGCCACGCAGGACCATCTGAACGAAATCGCCGAGAAGAGCCCGCTCTTCAAGAAGACAAAAGAGAGCCACGACGCCTACATGAAGGAAGTGCTGTTCTACACGCAGATCGCGGAAAACTATTACGACAATTATCTGCTCAGCAAGATGCGCAAGGGCTGAGTCCGGCCGGTGGCGGAGGCGGATGGCTTGCTGGTCCATGATCGGCATGCCGTCCTGCTGATCACCACATCGCCAACCGGCTGCCGTCGCAAGTCCTGCATGAACGCGACACGTGGGGCCATTGGTAAGCTCTGTCATGTCCGCTATACGCCGGCAGCGTCCAGGTCGAGCACCGCAGCGAAGCGACGCCGTGTGCCAACAGCGGACATTCTTACACCCGCTCAGAACAGAAAGACCGTCTAGCGGCGTCCTCGAACTTATTTTCTGAGACCAGCTTTTTGCAGGTCGGTTTCCGAAATTCCCATCAACCTACCCTTGCGGGTTACCCAGCCGCGCGACTCAGCCAATGTCACGCGCGCCCTTTCAGGTGTGACCTCGTGAACAGACCGAAATACGACTGGTGTGACTTGTGCACCCTTGCTGTCGATCAAACCCCATTTCTCGCCGGTCTGCACGCTTGCCCAAACTCCGTGAAAATCTTCCGCCAGGTCAAACTGCGCGGATATCCGCATATTGCCTTCCGCATCGACGTAGCCCCATTTGCTGCCGACGCGCACGGGAACAAGCACGGCGCGACTTGTTGCCTTGACTTCGTTCCATGATGCCGTGGTTGCCTTTCGGGTCTCAAGATCGACAAAGCCCCAAAGCTCGCCATCGCGAAACGTCGCCAGTTTGCCGTCCCCTTCATAGTTGTTGTCGACCTGGTCAAACCTGGGGGGCAAAATCCATTTGCCGGCGGCGTCCATAATCCCGCGTTTGCCTTGAAATTCGACGATAAATGCAACCGTTTTCGGTCCGAGTGGCATCATGGGCTCCGGATCGAATACGTCCAGTGGTTCGACGCCATCAAACTCCGCCGCGATGGGAAAATTGCCCTTCATATCAAGGGCGCCCCATTTGTCTTGAACGCGAACAGCAATGGGCATGCCATCTGCGGATGGATTTCCTGCATCCGCCAGGCCGTCTCTGATGACGACGCCGTTCCGGCCGACAAGGGAGAAGGACTGTTCCTTCCGTACGATCGTGGCCTCCGAATAACGGAACGGGCGGCATTCATCGAAAGCAGGCGGTATGACCACAAGGCCGGCGCGATCGATGTATCCGCACTTTCCGGCACGGCTGACGCTGGCGAGTTTATTGTGGAACATGCCCGCCGCATCCCAGCGCTGGGCGCTGATGGGCTGACCGCCCTCTGCGAGGTGGCCAAACAGGTTGCCTTCCTTGAACAGAAGCGGAAATTCGTGCGAACGCCAGCCTATCTCTTCATACTTCGGCTCAAGGATGACCCTGCCTTTTCCGTCGGCAAGACCGTACAACCCGCCGCGGCCGACAGCGATGTATTCCGGTGCGTGGCTCAATCGACGATCAAGTTTGATTCCGTAGAAATCGTCCCAGAGTTCGGAATTCAGCGGCCGGAGCGCATAATCGGTCAACAATTGCTGGCGGTTGACCTGCACGCTGTTTGCTCCGCCGCTCATGGTCAATCTGGAGGACCGAGGTTCCGTGATGTAGCGCCCGTCGCGATCGATTGATCCAACCCGGCCGCCTCGCCATACGAGACCTGCATCTTTAGTCCAATCGTTGGCTGCCTCGAACTCCGGCGCGATGATGAACTTGCCTTCATCGTTGATGTAGCCGCACCGCTCTTTCGCAATACAGGCGCTCAGTAATTCTTGTTGAGGCTGAAAAATCCAGATGATGCCGCCGACCGCGGCTGCGGCAATCAGCGTAGCAATAACGATCAGTTTCTTCACGGAGCACCCCGGGCGTGGAATGGTCGTGGTATCCCGGTGTCGTCTAGAATGCCTTAATAAGCTTGGAGGTCCGGCATCGATGTTTCCAGACCCTTACTGCATTTGGTGAAATCAATTCGATCAATGCCGGGCTGTCTATTCGGTTCGGATGATCCGCACCTGCGCCAAGCGCCTGACCGACGAGCGCCAATTGGAGTCATGCCAAACTCTGCTTTGGGTCATTCGCGACCCGGTCAGGCCGCCGGCTTACCCGGTCATGTCCGCAGTCCCGAATTGCAGCTTCCCGGCGAGGGATGAGTATTGCTAAAATTTTACACAAATTGATAACTGGCGAAAAACTGCTTCGGCAAAATCAAGACCATCCTAAACCCGGCCTTTATCGCGGGCGTGCATCCTCCTGCAAAAGGAGGCGCATAAGCGATGCCCATATTTCAGTATTTTTACGTCGTAGGGTCGGCACTGTTCATATTGCTGTTTGTTTCCGATGCCTGCTTGCGCGACAGCGAGAGCGATTCACGCTTCGACGGGTCGCTCTATCAAAGCGCCATCTACGCACCCCGGGCGGTGGAAACCCTCACGGAGCCTCGCTTCACGCGCGATGCGACGCCGGCCGACCGCGTCAGGGAAGTGTTTGCCCAGTTCGTGCCCAATGAAGGCAAGCGCAGCAAACGATACTCTTCGGTGGCAACGCGCGGGACCTAGAATATCTTCCGCACGCCTAACGCAGTGCGCGCGATGCAATCACGCGCAGTGCCGCAACAGCTATCGTCAGGCCACGGCCTCGATCGCCTTGCCGTTGACGCGCGTCTCGTCCGTCAGATTATCGACCGTGACATGGGTGTCGTACCAGGTCAGGCGAGGCCGCACCCCGAAGCGTTTGGTCAATTCCGCCACGCGTTCCTCCGTGAACCAGGCTTCCGCCGATTGGCGGCTGTCCCAGAGATAGACGCCGCCGGTACCGGTTTCGCCATTCAGGTAGTCCTTTCGGATCAATCCTTTGGTGGCGAGGCCGCGGTAGGTCGGCGCGCTCGACGTGCCGCCCGTGATTGCCTGTTCCTCTGATCGCTTCGGCAGATCGAACTGAACGACAACGATGCAATTGGCCATGGCGGTTTCCTCAGGTGGGTGAGTGGACGGGGTAGCGGTAGGCGCAGTCCGCGCGCGTGCAGTTTGGTCTAGTTGCCGAGCTTGATGCCGGCGTCCTTGATCACTTTTGCCCATTCGGGCGTCTCCTTCGTGATGACGGCCGCGAACTCTGCCGGCGTATTGCCGACCGGCTCGAGCCCGAGTTCGTCGAACTTCTTGCGTACCTCCGGCAGCGCCAGCGCCTTGACGGTTTCGCCGTACAATTTGTCGATAATGTCCCGTGGCGTGCCTGACGGCGCGAGCAGGCCGAACCACGGCACGGCCTCGAAACCGGGAAACCCGGATTCCGCCATCGTCGGCAGGTCGGGCGCCAGCGCCGAGCGCTTGACCGAGGTGATGGCCAGCGCGCGCAATTTGCCTTCCTTGGCCAGCGGCACCACGTTCACGATATTGGCGAACGACATCGCGATGCGGTTGGCGAGCAGGTCGGGCATCAGCGCCGTGGTGCCGCGATAGGGGACCGATGCGATGTCGACACGCGCCATGTATTTGAACAGTTCGGCGCCGAGATGCTGCGACGTGCCGACGCCGGCATGGCCATAGGAGAGTTTGCCGGGCTGCGCCTTGGCGAGCGCCACCAACTCCGCCACCGTCTTGACAGGTTGCTCGGGCGGAACGGCGAGCACGTTCGCCGCGATGAACACCTGCGAGATCGGCGCAAAATCCTTGATCGGATCGAACGGCAGTTTGTCATACAGGCTCGGATTGATGACGAGCGCCGAGTTGCCGCCCATCAGCAGCGTGGTGCCGTCGGCGGCCGACTTGGCGACGCGTTCGGTGGCGATGTTGCTGCCGGCGCCTTGCAGGTTTTCGACCACGAACGGCGTGCCCCATACCTCGGCAAACCGTTCGGCCAGAATGCGCGCCGCAAGGTCCGGCGCAGTGCCGGGCGTGAAGCCGACCAGGATCTTCACCGGCTTGTTCGGATAGCTGGACTGCGCCGATGCCGTCTGCGCCGTCAGCAGCACCAGCAGCGCGGCGGACAGGCTCGCTACGAACTTCATCGTTTCCTCTCTCGTCCTGCATGCCGGTTTGCGCGGTCATTGCCGCAGGACCTCGAGGAAGTGTGACAGCAGCAACCGCTGCCGGCAAGTAGCCCGCATGAGCGCATGCGATATGTGGGGTCGATGCGACATAAGACCCGGATATCGCGTTGCTCATCCGGGCTACGGACTACGGACGGCCAATTCCGCAAGTGCGACAAATCAACCCGTCGGGCAAATCAGTTCTGATTTACGGAAGTTGTGTCAAGCCCCGAAATGAAAAATATTTCTGTTTACCAGAAGCAGAATCAGGTGCATATCTTTTGCTATCCCGTCCTACTCAGAAGGGCGTCGGCCGTCGTCACGGACGTTGGGCGGGTTGCGGTGGACGCTGGTTTACGCTGAGACGACGGCGTGGATAAGCGTACGGCAAAACCGTGTGGTCCTGGCACCCGTTGCAGGTGTCAAGCCGTCGGGTAGGCGAGAGCTGAACCGGCGGTGACGGAGTCAACCAAGAACTCGTCTCCGGGGAGATCACGGCATAAGCCGTAAAGCCATTGCGCAGGGAAGGCCGGGTGTTCTCCGCTGCCCTGTATGCTCGTGTGCA
>NZ_JAFCMA010000031.1:0-92324 GCF_018130125.1 Bradyrhizobium sp. AUGA SZCCT0177
CGAGCAGAAGCAGCAGCCGCGCAAGTCGTTTCTCACTCGAATTAAATAGTTGGTCGATCAAATCGTCTTCAACCCGGCTGTTTCGGGTCAATAGATAAGCTACAAATAGCTCCGAAAACTTCGGTTCGTCATGCAGGACCGCAATCATTGCAGACTTTGATATCGAGGTGATCAGGCTTTCTTCCGTCGCCGTGCTCGTTGCGATCCGTAGGGAGTGGCCATTCATACACCCTTCGCCGAAGAACTGGCCGGGTTCTAAAATACCGACGACCGCTTCCTTGCCTTGGTCAGATAGCACGACAATTTTGACGCCGCCCTTCTGAAGGTAGAAAATCGTATCGGCGACTTCTCCTTGAGAGAAGATGATCTGATCCTTGCGATAAACCGATATCGTTTTTCCCGTCCCAACTTTGGCGAGAAACGCCAGAGGGTCAAACGGGTTCTTGGTGCGCTCAATTGCCATGTCTTGGCCCGCGGAAGGTGCGCAGCGCAGCTATTATACGCCACCACCATTTCAAATAGAACGGCAAAATGGAGCCAAATGGGGCGGGTCACAAGATAGAGGAGCCCGCTCGGGGGCGGGCGTATCGCGACGTCCGTTGTTGGTCAATCGCGTCGGTTTGACGGTCGGCCAGCCACTTCCGGTCTACCCCCGTCAACGGACATCGCCAGATCGTCTCGGCTCTTCCGCTTCGTGCCACAAACGGACCTTCTCTGTGGCTATGTGGGGCATCTCATGTGACAGTGTTTGACGTTTGCCAGCAACGATCAGCCGGCGCGCTGAGAGAAACATACAACATGATCACAACAAGGTTCACCGAGTTGGTTGGTTGTACAATCCCGATCCAGCAAGCCGGAATGGGCGCGGTATCTCCTCCGGAACTGGCGGCGGCAGTATCGGAAGCCGGTGGCCTCGGGATGCTCGGTATGGCCCATCTGGGGTTGACTCCTGCTTCGCTCTCAAACCACCTCGACCGACTGTGTGCTCTCACCGACAAGCCTTTCGGCGTGAACTTCATCGTCGCGCCCCAGATCAAACAACTCGACCTGCGCTGCGTCGAGATTGCCGCGCGTGCGGCTAGAGTCGTCGAGTTTTTCTACGGCGAACCGGACCGCGCACTCGTAGAGATGGCGCACGGCGGTGGCGCGCTGGTTAGCTGGCAGGTTGGCTCGAAGAGCGAGGCGGTCGCGGCTGCCGACGCCGGATGCGACTTCATCGTGGTGCAGGGCGTCGAGGCTGGCGGTCATGTCCGTGGAAATGTCGAAATGATGACGGTCCTCGGCCAAGTGATCGGGTCGGTCGATGTGCCTGTGCTTGCGGCCGGCGGGATCAGTACCGGCCGTGCGATGGCGGCGGCGCTCGCAGCCGGAGCGGACGGCGTACGCGTGGGGACGCTCTTTGTCGCGGCGACGGAGGCGGCCGCGCACCCCGAGTACGTGGCCGCGCTGATCGCCTCACAGGCCGAAGACACCATCTACACCACGGCATTCTCGCGCAGCTTCCCTCATGCGCCCCATCGCGTCCTCCGTTCGTGCGTCACAGCGGCCGAAGCCTTCCAAGGTGATACGGTCGGCGAGATAACCGCGCTCGACGGCACACGGATGCCGGCGCTGCGTCTCGCAAGCTTTGGTGTTGACAAGACCGCGACGGGAACGATCGCGGCGATGTCCCTCCTTGCCGGCAAATCGGTCGGCGCGGTGACGCAGGTCCAATCGGCAGCGGAAATTCTTCGGAATTTGGTCGATGAGTGCGTTCGGGAGCGCCAATAGGGCGTTGTTCGTCGTTGCTCAAGATGCTCCAAGACCGCGAGGAAACCCTCGCCTGTGTAGACAAGGGTATCGAGTAAGCGGTTCCGCAATATCCGCTCGGGGTCAAGCGTCGTTTTACCGGTCCGCCGATGGCTTCCGGTTTTCAATGAAAGCGGACATCGCCATGACCGGTCAGCATGTCTCAAGGGTGCCAGGACAAACATGCGCCTCGACCATTCAACTTCCTAGCTGCTGTTGAGCTAACCGAAGCAAGATGGCTTGAGCTTCGCCAACAATCTCGCGCACGATCTCTGCTGCGGGTTGTCTCTTGTGAACAAGGGCAACACCCTGTCCAGCCCAGAGCGACAACGCATCTATATCCCCCTCGGAATCAGCGCCGGGCGTGTAGGATCGATAGCGCACAATCGACCCGCGTGATTTCGAGTTAGCCACCATATCACCCTCACCGGGGCGCTTGCCCGCTGCGGGGCGTCCTGCGGCTTCCCACGCAGCGACAGTACTATTGCGCAATACACGATGAGGTGCGTTGGGCCAGCCGATGTCAAACAGTTCTTCGAGATAAACGGTATCGTCTTCCGTGGCCTGCAGTATTCGCTCGCGATAGCGCGGATGAATGGCGGCCTCATCGCTCGCAAGAAAACGGGTCCCGATCCAAGCCCCCGAAGCGCCCAGTGCCAAGGCAGCAGCAAGCCCGCGGCCGTCGGCAATACCGCCCGCTGCAAAGACGGGAACTGGTCCGACCGCATCGACTACTGCGGGAATGAGTGGCATCGTTGCGACGTTACCACGCACATGGCCCCCAGCTTCCCATCCTTGTGCGACAACGGCGTCAACCCCGCTCGCTACTGCGTGCCGCGCTTCCGCAGCCGTGCTAACGGTGTGGAGCACTGTGGCACCACCAGACTTTGCGCGGGCCACAAGGCCTGAAGGATCGCGCCAGAAGAAGGAGATAACCGGCACGCCCTCCTCCAAACAGGCGTCAAGGCGCTCTTCTTGCGGAAACTCTAAGTTCAGATTGACGGCAAACGGTTTAGTCGTGAGAGCGCGAGTTTCGCGGACCAATTGGCGCAATCTCGATACATCCGCCCCCCACAGCGCAAGTGTACCGAGACCGCCAGCGTTGCTGACTGCAGCAGCGAGGGCGGGGCCGACTGCCCCACCCATGGGCGCTTGAATTATTGGAACTTCGATCCCAAGCCGTTCACAACCTGCCGTAATCATTGGGTCACTCCATCAGCAAAATACGCATTCTGGACCAATCGTTGGGCAATATTGTCCGAGTTAGCGCGCTGGGCACGTTATAAGTGCCACCAGCAGACCAAAGCGCCCGCGCAGATCCTCTAGCCCGATGCCGCGGGGAATGGCGGACGACGATGAAGACGCGTTGATCGGCTTCGCTGGATCGATATGGGAAATTGCTGTCCTGCTCAGCCCGGGTTCGCGGGTGCTTGCGTGGCCCCCTCGGGAATACCGACCCAAGGCAGTTTTTCGGCACACCAGATATGCAAGTTGGGCGCGAGCCAGTTCGAGTCGTCGAGCGTGCCAGCCTTGATGAACACGATAGCGCCGTATGCCGCGCCGTGGCTGTAGACGTGTGAGCCGCAATCGCCGCAGAAGAACCGATAGAAGGCCTTGCCGCTCGCGCCGCTGTGGTCCTCGTAGTGGCGCGGACTACCGCGTTCGATGCGGAGTGTGTCCTGCGGCACGGCGACGTTCATCGAGAAAGCAGAGCCCGAGTTCTTGCGGCACGTCCCGCAATGGCAGACCACTTGCATCACCGGCTCAGCGCCGGAGCGGTAGCGTACGGCGCCGCAGAGGCACCCTCCCTCGATCGTCGGCATCGCATCTGCCTCCCTGCTGTTCACTCCCGTGTGGAAATCCGTGAAACGACCATACCCAGCGACCTGACATTGCTCTAATCGCGATACTATGGTTCTAATATTGCTATGGCCAATATCAGGAAAGTTGATCTCAACCTGCTCGTCGTGCTCGACGCACTGCTCGAAGAACGCAACGTCACGCGAGCGGCCGCGCGGCTCGGCTACACGCAGCCGACGGTTAGCGGCATGTTGATGCGCCTCCGCGACCTCTTTGGCGATCCCCTGTTCGTACGCACCCAACGCGGCCTGCTGGCGACCCCACGAGCACAGGCGCTGACCATTCCATTGAAACAGTTGCTCGACGACAGCCGGCATCTCGTCGCACACGATGCGTTCGATCCGGTTCACGCCGAGGTCACCTTCAGGGTCTCGAGCAACGACTATATGCAGCACGCTGTTCTCACCCCGTTCGTAAAAGTGCTGAGGAGCGAGGCGAGACAGATCCGGTTGGCCATAGTGCCACCGATTATCGAGGGCCTCAGCGAGGCCCTCGCACGCGGGCAGATAGACCTGGCGATCACCGCGGCTCAGTTTGCGATGTCTGATCTGCCGTCACGGCTGCTTTATCGCGACCGCTATGTCGTCGCGGTTCGCCGTCAGCATCCGCTCGCGGGCGATGCGGCCATGACTGTTGAGCGCTTATGCGAATACGATCACGTTGTGGTGTCGCCAACAGGCGGATCGTTCGAGGGCGATCAGGCGTTTGCGCGGCTTCAGCAACGGCGCAAGGTTCGCTATTCCCTGTCAACCTTCCTGCTCATTCCGGAGATATTGCAGACGGACGATCTTGTGGCGCTCGTTCCATCTCGCCTCCTGCGTCAGCACAATAAGCGGCTGTTCGTGCGCGAGCTCCCTTTCCAAGTCCCCAGTTTCGAGGTGATTGCCGTTTGGCATCCGCGCAACGAGAAGGATAAAGCCCATCGTTGGCTGCGTAGTCGATTAGCGGAAATTGCAAAACTCCCGTGATCGAGACACTGCTCGATGTCGCACAAACCGGCGCCATTGCCTGGTTCGGCGCAAGCGAAACGCGCCGTGCTAATAAGCGCACAGTTACGGCTTCTGCGCCGCAGCACTCTCGTGAACTGCTGGTGGTTCAATTAGGCTAAGTCGGCTGCTGCACGGGTCGACGCGCTTAATCTTGTAGAACTTGCGCCGGAGGATCGATGATGGGTTGACCGCTTTCACGCATCAATCCCAATGCAAGTAGGGCACGTCCGACGATTGAAAATCACCTGCCGCTCACGCCTCTTTCGTAGTCGACGACCTCGCCCCAATTCGGCCGGGGGTCAACCCAGCCAACGCTACCGCACTTCGTACACTTCAGGTGCGCGCATATGTCGGCCCAATCCCATTCCGGCAGGTCGTCCAGCTTCACGCACGCCGAATGCCAGCAACGTTCGCGCGGGTCGCCAACCGGCGGGCCGATGCAATAGACAAGAATGGACTTGAAGCCAGCCGCCTTCGCGGTCGTCGGCGTCCCGCCGGACCAATATCGGAGTTGGGAATTGGGTTTTCTACGCCACGGCATGGTGCATCAAAGCGCAGCCGGGTCGGACTCACGAATCACACCACCGCTTGCGACCGGAACAGCATCGCGGCGCGACCGGCGGCGGGTGTGGATATGTCGGCGAGAGAATCGGAAGCCTGCATCAACACCAAGGGCGGGGCAGCGCTGGACAGCTAGTCGCTCCGCACACGAACCGAACTGCCAACCCTTCGCCGATCAGAGTTGACCCAACGTCTACGCCATTGACCCGGAGCGTTCCGCAGCGGCGGCCGAAGTTGCAGGCATTGGTGCCTTCCGTTCCCACCGGACAAGAGCAAGCGACTTGCTGGAAATCTGGACGACCGCCGTTGACAAGTTCGCGCAGCCGCCGTTGAGCGGCTTCGCCCTTCTGGCGCTCCGCTTCGCATCGCGCGCGGTTGCCTGTTTCGGGCGCGTTGAAGCCTACCAAGCGGACGTTCGATCCACCGTCGCCAAGACCAATAGTATCCCCATCGACGACATACACCGAAATTGAAGCGGGGGCAGAAACCGATTTGGTTGGGCTCGCTATCTTCAGGTCATTGGAAAACTTCGGCCAGGCTAGGGCGGCCACTAAACCGATCAGAACGCAAAGGACGATCAAGCCAGAAAAATAGAGCGAGCCGCGCGGCTTCGATTTGAACCCATCGATCATCTTAAACCGCTTCGGGTCGGCCCATTTGATTCTGCGAAATTTGTGGACGTTGTCGGGCATGGCCCCATCATCTTAGCGTTCACGCGGTAAAGCCACTGACCTTGACCGCGTCTTCGAAGCGTCGGGGCGCGAGCGCTGGCGTTGTGCTCCTTATGCAACCGCGAACGACGTTAGGACGGCGTTGATACGTTCGTCGGTTGTCGGCTTTCATTTTAATCAAATCGGAACGAAGCGCTTTAGAGTGCCTTGAACCAGTGCCGCACCGGTCGGGGGAATCGTACAATGAAAATCTTAGCAGCTTTGAGCCGGGTCGCCTCCCCGCCGGAAAGGCCAACCCCGCGCGCCCGCCCGTTCGACGATGGTCTTGTCGAACTCGCCCGATTGATCGCGCGCGAAGTGCCTGCCGGGGACGCTGAGGCCTCGTCAACCGCCCCCAGCGCCAACCCGCCTCAGAGCGAACGCAGATAGCGCTCAACGGCCGAATAGGCAGATTGACCCCGAGGGCGCTACCTACCCCCGACCTACCCCGCCTGATTTTTGAGGGCGCACGCCCTACGCGCAAGAATTCATGTGCCTCCCGATTTAAAATCGTGGACATCGATTGATGTCTTACAGCTCACGTTGGCTTGATAATTAGCATCGCTTGTCCGAAGCAATTCGCGAGTGAGTGTATGCACCAGCTCGACTAGATCGCTCAGCTTTTTGTCTTCCTCCTCGTGCGAAAACGGCGATATCAATATCCCGTGCATCACCGAGTTGCGTATTTCGTTCCAGGCCGAAAACTGAGCTGGCGTAATTATCGCCTTCGCTTTGAGGCTCCGAAGGTTGTTTTTGGTTGTTTCCTTTTCGAAGTTAAAATTGTGTACAGCTGTGACTGCCGTTCCCTTTAGGCGCACAGGAGCCGTTGAGTTCTCAATCACCTTAACAAGGGCGGCCTTTTCGACCTTCTCAGCATTTTTGTCTCGCATGGTCATCGGCTTCACCGGTCTCAGCAGCTTGGTCAAACCCTCGCTTGCGCTTGCTAGAGTTAGAGCCATCACCCAACGCGACGCCAATGCAACTTGGCCCAACTCATCATAAAAGCGAGTTATGGGGTGTGGCTCGAAATTGGGATGACCACGGTCATCCCGCGCGAGCGCAATCAAATTGAGAAATCGGCTGTACCATTCAAAGAAATCGCCCCACTTTGCATCATCTCCCCAGTGCCAAAACGCAGACCAAACCGCGTTCTTCACCTGCGGCACGGTCGAGACAAACACTATCGAACGATCGCCCAAGTTTCGGGCATGGAGGCGCGGCATAGCCGGTTGACCGAACAAAATTCGAAGCGGTTCGACCAACCAAGCCTCTGTGAATGTTGGCGGTAGCTGTTCTGAGTGAGAAGCCGTTATCATGACGCAACCGGCTTTCGTATCGTAACTGAACGAAATGGTCGAACCGAGCATCTCAATTTTCTTTTCCTTATGGCCGATCATCGCAAGCGCCAAAGGATGGTGTCGATCAACAGAATAAATCAGTTCGGTGCATGAGGATCGAGTGATGCTCTCACTCGCATCATCGCGGATCAGCGACTGCAATTCGCCCTCAAACCTTCCCTCGCTCGGGTTCCAGGTATGGGGTATAGTGTAACCACAAGTCCACTCGATCCCGTCAGCGTCAACGCCTTCAAGACGCATGCGAGCGATGCCGTCATACGAATGCTCACGTTGGTAACGCATGGTGTCGAGAAGCGATTTTCCATCCACCGCGGATGCTTGAAATTTGTATGATAAATTCGACAGAGATTGCATGCGGATTTCCCCGCTGCCGGTGGCGAGCGCGGATGGTAAGTGATCTCGTCCGATCAACTGCATCCTAGGGAAAGTGAGAACTTTCGGAGTGATCAGAAATGATCGCCATCGGTCTAGCGTTGCCAACGTAGGCCCCTTAATTCACGACCGGACTAGAGTGGCAGCCCATCGAATATGCTGCCTTGAAGAAATTGATTGACGGCCCGACCCCGCTTCTTCTCAATTGAACCGGAAGCGCTAAACGCGTGCAAGGTGCATCGCCACACTCTCAACAGTGCTACGGCGGTGGATCGGCGGCTCTGCGAAAGGGTGTATGCTAAGGTGTATGCATTGGTTACAAATAGCTAAGTGGCTGAATAAGCAATAATTGTCATCGTTTTCGGCGGACACTCTCGTAACCGAGCCGCGACGAGGGAAACCGGAGACTGGGTTTCTTTCGTCTTGCGGTTGAACTCTGGGTCGGAGCGTCCCAAAATCCTGAAGTTTCTGTCTAGCCCAAGCGCAAACACCCGCGCTCCCCTCTCGCCGCGGTTTCGGCTTTAGCGACGGCAAGTGCGAAACTGATCCGGGGGTCGATCCGGGGGTTAGTTTCCATTTTCCGCATAAAATTTAGCATTTTCAGGTGCTTCTGGCGGAGAGAGTGGGATTCGAACCCACGGTACGGTTTCCCGCACACACGCTTTCCAAGCGTGCGCCTTAAGCCACTCGGCCATCTCTCCGGAGGCCCTCTCTTGAAGGGGCAGGACACATTTTGCAAGGGACCGCGGACCCGCGCGCTGAAATTTCCCCAATTGTCTGAATTTATTGGGTAATTTGTCCCTAATGTCGGCCTGGGCAACAGCTTGGCGCTGGGCCTTGAACCGGAATCAGGGTATCGCCGACGACCATACGGCAACCACGGGCGGAGAACGGCATGATGATCACGCGAGCGCTTTCATTCGCCACCCTGATAGCGGCGCTGGTCGCAGGCGCCGCGGTCCCCGCCATGGCGCAATCCTGCACCCGCCAGGGCGTCGATGTGAGTTGCGACGACGGAAGGCGCGGCATCCTTTCGGGGGAAGCGATCATCTGGGCCGACGGCACGCGCTCGAGCCTGGCCTCGCCGCATCCGAGCGTCATCATCGGCAACAAATCGTCCGTCATCGTCGGAAAAGGCGTATTCGTCGGGAAGGGCAACGGCGTGGTGCCGATGGAGAATCCGAGCGATCCGCGCCGGGCACGCTGTCCGGTGCTGGATGGCGTCTCCTATTGCTACTGAGCTGTTCGTGGACGTCTCTAATGATACCGCGCGCCGTTATTGACGGAGCGTAGCGGCAACCGGGTCGGCGTATCAGCCGTGACAGGTTCCAAAGGGCCACTATCGAGCTGGCTTTCCTGCAGCGCGTCGATGAAATCGGCAAACCATTGCTGGATCGTGCCGCCGCGCAGCTTTTCCATCATCGCCTCCCAGCGCATCCGCCGTTCGGTCAGCGGCATCGAAAGCGCCGTTGAGATGGTGCGGGCCATGCCGTCGATATCGTGCGGGTTTACCAGCAATGCGGTGTCGAGTTCGTTGGCGGCGCCGGCGAATTTCGACAGCACCAGCACGCCGGGGTCGGCGGGATTTTGGGCGGCGACATATTCCTTGGCGACGAGATTCATGCCGTCCTGCAGCGGCGTCACCACGCCGACCTGCGCGGTGCGGTAAAGCCCCGCGAGCACAGCCTGGCCAAAGCCCTTGTTGAGATAGCGGATCGGCGTCCAGTCGACTTCGCCGTGGACGCCGTTGACGTCGCTCACGAGTCTGGCGACATCGCTCTGCAGATTGCCATAGGCTTCGATTGCGCCGCGCGACGGGGTCGCGATCTGCAGCAGCGACACGGTGCGCAACAGCTGCGGATGCAACGCCCACATCCGGTCGAACGCCTTGATGCGGTTGATCAGCCCCTTGGAATAATCCAGCCGGTCGACGCCAATCGCGAGCTTCTCGCCATTCAGGCTGCGCCGCAGCCGCGACACATCCGGATGGGTCGTGGCCTTGGCGGCCTGCTGGGCGAATTTCTGCGGATCGATGCCGATCGGAAATACCGCGGCGCGCGTCCGGCCATGGCGCGAGACGACGATCCCGTCCTGCACGGCGAGCCCGAGATCTGACTGCGCGTAAGCCAGGAAATTCTCGCAATCCTCTTCTGTCTGGAAACCGATGAGATCATAGGCCAGCATCGCCTCGATCAGATCGCGATGGTGCGGCACGCCTGATATCACCGAGCGCGTCGGCCACGGCGTATGCAGGAAGAATCCGATCGGCTGTGTTACGCCGAGATCACGCAGCTCGGCGCCGAGCGCGAGAAAATGATAGTCCTGAACCCAGAACGCGGAGTCCGGCTTTTTGAAGCGCAGCAATGCGCGCGCCATGAAGGCGTTCACTTCGCGATAGCTGACGTAATCGTCCTGGGAGGCGCGAATCAGATCGGCGCGGGAATGCAGCGCCGGCCACAGCGCCGAATTCGCAAAGCCCTCATAATATCCGCCGTAATGCGCCGCCGGCAGATCGAGCATGGCAAGCGCGCCCGCGCCCAATGCTTCAATTTCGGCGAAAGGTTCCTTCAGGTTCCCGTCACGCACGCGACCGCTGGAACCGACCCAAATCGCCCCGGACTTCTCGACAACCGGCAATAAAGCCGCCGCGAGGCCACCGGTCATGGGTTCATTGGGCTTTCCGCGCGCAACGCGGTTCGAGACGACGACGAGGTTCACAGGTCCCCTCCTGTTGCTGCACTCGCGAATTAACAACCATTCATCAATATGGTTCCTGGCCAACCTTTCAACGAATTGAAACCAAATTCGGGCTGGCGGGGACGGAACTCACCTGATCTCACGAAAAAGAAAATTTTTCGCGAGATGATGGTGATGCGTCAGGGAACTGTGTTCTAAAACCGGCGCCATTTGAAAAATCGTGCGCTGATCATGGCAACGCCGCGTCTCTTTCGTCGTCGAGCAGGTGCGCTAGAAACTCCCGGACATCGCTCGGCGAATCGAAATGTCCCTGCACGCCTTGCGCGCGGCGACCGACAGAGAATGCGAGACCATCGTAATCAGGCATAATGCCGAACACCGTTTCGTCGGTGACGTCGTCGCCGATGAAGAGCGGACGGCGGCCCTTGAACGGTTCGCGCGTCATCAGCTCGCGCACGCCGGTCGCCTTGGTGAAACCGGAATGCTTGATCTCGCAGACGCATTTGCCCGGCAGCACTTCGATCGGCGCATTCGGCAGGTCGGCCCTGATCAGCGACACCGCTGCATAGATCGCCTTCTCCGCATGCGGCGCCAGGCGATAATGCAGCGCCAGTGAATAGCCCTTGTCTTCCAGCAGTATTCCCGGACTGAGCTTGGCAATCGCCGCCAGGCGGCGCTTCAATTCCCTGTCCATCGGCGGCGCATGGGAATCGACCGATTCGTTGTCGGGATCGATGCGCATTTCCGCGCCATGGCCGCCGACGGCCGGGAATTGCTCCGGCGCGAAGATCAGGTCGATATCGTTGAGCGAGCGGCCGCTGACGAGCGCCAGCGCACCGTTGGTGCGAGCCAACAGCCGGTTCAGCGTCTTCGACAGCCCCGGCGGCACCCAGACCTCGCGCGGCGTCGGCATCAATTCGAGCAGCGTGCCGTCGATGTCGAGCAAGATAGCGGTTTCGCTCAAATGCGGCACCAGCGAGCGCGGCACCGGAACGGTTTCCGGCGCACCTTCCTCCTCGCCAACGATCTCATCTTCCAATGGCATTTCCAACAGATCCTCGTTCATCTTATCCTACTCCACAAAGGCTAGCGGTCGTGCGACAGTTTCGAGCGACTTGCGCTCGGCGGCGACGGCGTAGCGCCATGCCACGGCTGCCGCAACGACCATCAGTGCCGACCCCAACAGGTAGCCGGCGAAAACACTCGTGCGCGATCCCGTATCGATCAATGCACCAAACAAAGCAGGCCCAATTACGCCGCCAATTCCGGTGCCGATCGCATAAAACAGCGCGATCGCCAGTGCGCGCACCTCCAGCGGGAACGTCTCGCTGACGGTGAGATACGCCGCACTCGCCGCGGGCGAGGCAAAGAAGAAGATCACCATCCAGGCGATCGTCTGGGTCTGCGCGGTCAGGGCCCCGATCGAGAACAGATAGCCCGACAGCGCCAGCAGTACACCCGACACGCCATAGGTCAGCGTGATCATCTTGCGGCGGCCCAGCGTGTCGAACAGCCGGCCCAGCAGCAGCGGACCGAGAAAGTTACCCGCCGCGAACGGGAGGATATACCAGCCGACATGATTGGCCGGAATGCCGAAGAAATCGGTCAGGATCAGCGCGAAGGTGAAGAAGATCGCGTTGTAGAAGAACGCCTGCGCGACCATCAGCACGAGGCCAACCATCGAACGCTGGCGATAGACCGTCAACAGGGTGTGCGCGACTTCGCGCAACGGCGTATGGCTGCGCATACGCAATCTGATCTTCGGCAAGACATCCTTCGTCTCATCCCGTACCTGCCCCGCCGACTTCTCGATTGCATCCACGATCGCGTGCGCCTCATCAGGACGGCCATGGATCATCAGCCAGCGTGGGCTTTCCGGAATCCACATCCGCATCACGAACACGACAAGGCCAAGGACGGCGCCGGTCATATAGGCGAGGCGCCAGCCCATATCGGGGCCGATCCACGCCGGATCGAGCAGCACGATCGCGCAGACCGCGCCGAGCGCAGCTCCGAGCCAGAAGCTGCCGTTGATGACGAGATCGGTCCAGCCGCGATAGCGCGCCGGCACCAGCTCCTGGATCGTCGAATTGATCGCGGTGTATTCGCCGCCGATCCCGGCACCGGTCAGGAATCTAAAGAGCGCATAACTTCCCACGCTCCATGAAAACGCGGTTGCCGCGGTCGCCGTGAGATAGACCGCGAGCGTGATGAAGAACAGTTTCTTGCGGCCGATCCGGTCGGTCAGCCAGCCAAAGCCGAGCGCACCGAGCACGGCGCCGGCGAGATAGGCGCTATTGGCCAATCCGACATCGAAATTCGAAAACCGAAGCGTCGGGCTTTCCTTCAACGCACCGGACAAGGCGCCGGCCAGCGTGACTTCCAGCCCATCCAGAATCCAGGTGATCCCGAGCGCCAGCACGACGCGGGTATGAAATCCGCTCCAGCGCAAATCATCGAGCCGCGCCGGAATGGAAGTTTCGATGACGCGATCATTATCCTGCCGCACGGCCGCGGCGGCGGGATCATTCGCTGCCGAACGTTTCCCTGTCAGCTGCACACCCATGGGAATTGAACCAATGAAAAAACACCCGGAACGCCCCAGCCCCAAGGTTCTTTGGCCCGAATTAAGGCAGACGTGATGCCCGCCACGGGGAGACAACGTCCGCGTGGTGTCATGGTTCCCGCATTGCGGCAGGGGAGCCGTGCGGATTTAGCACCGCGGTTCCTTCGCATCATTGCGAGTCAACGGGTCGCAATGACGGAGGATAGTGCGACTCCACTCGATCCTGTCGTCGTCATGCGCGGGCAGCCACCACCATTTGTCGTCCCGGCCTCGAGCCGGGACCCATACCGCGTGATGCTCATTGTTGCAGAAGGTATTTGACACTTGCGTTCTCACCGATGGGCCGCGGCGTATGGGTCCCGGCTCAAGGCCGGGACGACGGCGGTACTTGTTGCGCGACCGTCATACAAAACGCGGTTTCGCGATCTCGCGACGCGATGCGCCCGAGCTTTGCCAGAAACTTCCCGCCCTCGAAAATGAGGGCGCAGGGAAGACCGGGTGCGCGCTGCACCCGCGGTCTCGCGTGCGGTTTGCACAAAACAAAGTGCACACGAGCATACAGGGCAGCGGTGAACACCCGGCCTTCCCTGCGCAATGGCTTTACGGCTTATGCCGTGATCTCCCCGGAGACGAGTTCTTGGTTGACTCCGTCGCCGCCGTTCCCGCTTGCGCTTCTCCGACAGCTTGACGCCTGCAACGGGCGCCAGGACCACACGGTTTTGCCGTACGCTTATCCACGCCGTCGTCGAGGCGTAAACCAGCGTCCACCGCAACCCGTCCAACGTCCGTGACGACGGCCGACGCCCTTCTGAGTAGGACGGGATGGCGATAGATGCGCACTGATTTGGGTCGAAGGAAAGGATAATACTTTTGATTTTCGGAAATTTCTGACTTGACACAATTTCTGATAATCGCAACTGATTTGCCCGTCGGGTTGTTTTGTCGCAGGCGACAACGACATTTGCTCTTGCGAGCGAAGCGACTCAGGCGAGAGCGATCCCATTCATGGTCGTCCCGGCGAAGGCCGGGACCCATACGCCGCGGCCGTGGTGATACGGCGAGCCGGCAGAGATTCTTCAAACAACAAACAGTTGTGGCTATGGGTCCCGGCCTTCGCCGGGACGACGATGGAGCGATGTCCTTACGCCGCGCGGATATTCGCCATGAAGCGGTCGAGCTCTTCGCGCAGCCGGGTGCTTTCGCTCGACAGCGTGCGCGCCGAATGCAGTACCTCTTCCGAGGCCGTACCGGTCTCGGTCGCGCCGCGGTTGACCTGCATGATGCTGGCGGCGGCTTCCTCGGTGCCTTGCGCGACGTTCTGAACGCTGCGTGCGATTTCCTGCGTCGCCGTACTCTGCTGTTCGACTGCGTCCGCAATCGTCGTGGCGATGTCGGAGATCTTGCCGATGGTGCCGCCGATTTCCTTGATCGCGGCGACCGATTCCTGGGTTGCGCCCTGCATGCCCGAGATGTGATTGGAGATCTCGTCGGTCGCCTTCGCGGTCTGGCTGGCGAGCGATTTGACCTCGGAGGCGACGACGGCAAAGCCGCGGCCGGCATCGCCCGCGCGGGCGGCCTCGATGGTCGCGTTCAGCGCCAGCAAATTGGTCTGCTCGGCAATCGCCGTGATCAGCTTGACCACGTCACCGATCTCTTGTGCTGCGCGCGACAGTTTTCCGATGCGGTTATCGGTCTGTTCGGCCTGGCGCACCGCGGCTTCCGCAATCTGGCTGGATTCCTTGACGCGGCGGCCGATCTCGTCGACGGAGGCCGAAAGCTCCTCGGTCGCGGACGCCACCGATTGCATGTTGCCGGACGCCTGCTCCGAAGCGCCGGCGACCTGGCTCGACAGGCTCTGGGTGGTTTCCGCCGTTCGCGTCAGCGTTCCCGCCGATGCTTCCAGCTGCACGGCCGAGGCCGAAACGTTGGAGACGATGGCGCCCACCGCGGCCTCGAATTCGTCGGCAAAGCGAATGAGTTCAGTGCGGCGCGCGGCGCTGCTCGCCTTGTTCTGCGCCTCTTGCGTGGCGGCGTCGCGTTCGGCCTTGGCGACCGCCTGGACCTTGAACTCCTCGACCGCGCTGGCCATTTCGCCAAGTTCGTCCTTGCGCCCGAGGCCGGGCAGCACGACATCGAAATTGCCGGCGGCGAGTTCACGCATCGCACCACACATTGCGGTCATCGGCTTGGAAATGCCCTTGCCGAGCAAGAACGCCCAGACACAGCCGAGCAGGAAGCCGCCGGCCGCCAGGATCAGGATCAGCCGTTCGGTTTCGCCAATGCTCGCATTCGACTCCGCCTCGAGCCGCTTCTGATCGGCCAGCAGGCTGGACTTCATGACGGCGGCGCCCTTGCTGATCGCGGTGACGGAATCCGTCATGTCGAGCGTCAGATCGTCGATTTCCTTGGCGTTGTGAATCAGCTTCGCCAGCGCCTCCCGGTAGGCTTCCAGAAGTCCGGCGGACTCCTTGAGGTCGGCCACGACCTTTTCATTCTTTGAGGAAATCGACTTCAGCGAGTTCTCGACGAATTTCAGACGCGCCAACGCGCTGGCGGCCACCGCCTTGTCGGAATTGATGACGAACGTGTTGACCAGTGCGGTGACGGCCTGAAACTGCTCATAGACCTTTTTCGCGCCGAGACTGATGACCTGCTGCTCGGCCTCGTCGGCGTTGCTGGGGAGATCGTCGAGCTTGTAGTGCAGCGACATGCCGCTGCGCGTGAGCTGGTTCTGGGTGATCCGCGCGCTCTCGTCCTTGACCTTGACGACGTCGGCAAAGATCTTGGCAAAGGCGCGGAATTCCCGCTCCAGCTTGGCGAGCTGTTCGAGCCGGCCTGGATCGGTGGTGCCCTTCATCGAGGCAATAATGGCTGCCTTCAGGCTGGCTTCGGCCGCCAGCGTCGCCTTGCCATCCTCTTCCTTGGCCGTGACCACGAAATAGCGGGCGAGCGAACTATAGGAAATCAACTCGCGGTCGATGTCGCGCGCCAGATCGGCTTCCTGCACGCTGCGCCGGTAGGCGTCGACGCCTGCGGAAACGTGTTCAAATCCCATATAGGCAATGCCCATGCTGACCGCCGAGATGGCCAGGGTCACGGCAAAGCCGAGCATGATTTTGGCGCGGAATCGAAAGGTTGGGAGTTTGATCGAGAACAGGCCCGTACGTTTCAGCAATTCCACCTCAAGCCCCCCGTTTTCATTCTGAAAACCCGGATCGGGAGGCCCTGCCCCCGATCCAGTGCGCAAAACTAAGGCACAATGGATAAGGCTGGGTAAATTCCGGCTCCATTCGCCTTGGGTTGCAGGGCTGGAAGCATACTTTTTTGTCTTGGTCCCCCTTTGGGGGCCCGGACGATCTCCGCAAGTATGATGCGGTGCGGGGTGGACGAGACCTCACCCCGTCAATCTACCTTCCGCCACGCGCAGCGCTTTGGCTGCACCTCGGCCCGCCCGCTGGAGCGCGCCGAAGAATCGGCTGATCGACGCCGCGTCGCCGCGAGGATGTCATCACAATGACAAGGGCGACCAAAATCCTAGTTGCAAGTTCCCCCGCCCGTGTTTCTAATTGGAATAATTATAAAACATCGGGAGGTATCACGCGTGTCTACCATCAAATTGACGGTGAACGGCAAGGCTGTCTCAGCCGACGTCGAGGACCGGACCCTCCTCGTCCATCTGCTTCGCGAAAACCTCAACCTGACCGGCACCCATGTCGGCTGTGACACCAGCCAGTGCGGCGCCTGCGTCGTCCATATCGACGGCCGGGCGGTCAAATCCTGCACCGTGCTGGCGGGCCAGGCCGCCGGGTCCAACGTCACCACCATCGAGGGCATCTCGAAGGGCGACGAATTGCACCCGATGCAATTGGCGTTCCGCGACAATCACGGCCTGCAATGCGGCTATTGCACCCCGGGCATGATCATGTCGTCGATCGATATTGTGAATCGCCATGGCGGCAAGCTCGACGAGGAAACCGTTCGGCAGGAGCTGGAAGGCAATATCTGCCGCTGCACCGGCTACCACAACATCGTCAAGGCGGTGCTCGATGCAGCCGGACGCATGAAGGTCTCGCAGGCGGCCGAATAGCTGCCGCAGACTACCAAACCAGCATTCAAAGGCCGCTTCGTTTCGATGGAAATGGCGGAAACAATAACTCCGGTTGGGAGGACAGGACATGGGCGTTGAAGGCATTGGCGCAAGCGTTGTGCGCAAGGAAGACCGCCGTTTCATTACCGGCAAGGGCCGTTACGTCGACGACATCAAGATTGTGGGCCTGACCCACGCGCACTTCATCCGCAGCCCGCACGCCCACGCCAAGGTAAAGAGCATCGATACTTCAGCGGCAAAGGACATGCCCGGCGTGGTCGGCATCCTGACCGGCCAGCAGATCGTCGACGACAAGGTCGGCAATCTGATTTGCGGCTGGGCCATTACGTCGAAGGATGGCACCGGCATGAAGATGGGCGCATGGCCGGCGATGGCGCCGGAGACCGTGCGCTTTGTCGGCCAGGCGGTCGCGGTCGTGATCGCCGAGACCAAGAACCAGGCCAAGGACGCCGCCGAAGCCGTCGTCGTCAACTACGAAGAACTCCCGGCCGCCGCTGATATTCGCGCGGCCATCAAGCAGGGCGCGCCGCAGCTTCACCCTGAAGCGCCCGGCAACGTGATCTACGACTGGACGATCGGCGACGAGGCCGCCACCGAAGCCGCTTTCAAAGCGGCGGCCAACGTGGTTTCGCTCGACATCACCAACAACCGCCTGGTGCCGAACGCGATGGAACCGCGGGCGGCGATCGGCGAATATAATGAGGCGGAGGAGCACTTCACGCTCTATACGACCTCGCAAAATCCGCATGTCGCCCGTCTTGTGCTGTCGGCGTTCTATAACATCGCCCCGGAGCACAAATTGCGGGTGGTGGCGCCCGACGTCGGCGGCGGCTTCGGCTCCAAGATCTTCATCTACCCTGAGGAGATGGTGGCGCTGTGGGCCTCCAAGAAGGTGGGGCGTCCGGTGAAGTGGACCGGCGATCGCACCGAGGCCTTCCTGACCGACGCCCATGGCCGCGATCACCTGACCAATGCCGAACTGGCGCTCGACGCCAACAACAAGATCACCGGCTTGCGCGTCAAGACCTACGCCAATCTCGGCGCCTATATGTCGCTGTTCTCGTCGTCAGTGCCGACCTATCTCTACGCGACGCTGTTGTCGGGCCAGTACAACATCCCCAACATCTTCGCCGAGGTGATCAGCGTCTACACCAACACCACCCCGGTCGACGCCTATCGTGGCGCGGGCCGGCCCGAAGCGAGTTTCGTGGTTGAACGGCTGCTGGAGACGGCGGCGCGGCAGTTGAAGGTCGATCCGGCGGAACTGCGCCGCAAGAACTTCATCACCCAATTCCCGCATCAGACGCCTGTTATCATGGCCTACGACATCGGCGATTTCGGCGCCTCGCTGGACTCGGCGATGAAGGCGATCGACTACGCCGGCTTCCCGGCGCGCAAGGCGAAGGCCAAGTCCGAAGGCAAGCTGCGCGGCATCGGCCTCTCCTGCTACATCGAGGCCTGCGGCATCGCGCCATCGAAAGCGGTCGGCAGTCTTGGCGCCGGCGTCGGCCTGTGGGAATCCGCGGAAGTCCGCGTCAACCCGGTCGGCACCATCGAGATCCTCACCGGCTCGCACAGCCACGGCCAGGGCCATGAAACCACGTTCTGCCAGCTGGTGGCCGAACGCCTCGGCGTTCCCATCAGCCAGGTGCAGATCGTCCATGGCGACACCGACAAGGTGCAGTTCGGCATGGGCACCTACGGTTCGCGCTCGGCCGCCGTCGGCCTGACCGCGATCCTCAAAGCGATGGAGAAGGTCGAGGCCAAGGCGAAGAAGATCGCAGCCCATGCGCTCGAAGCCTCCGAAAGCGACATCGTGATCGAGAACGGCGAGTTCAAAGTCACCGGCACCGACAAGTCGATCGCGCTGCCGATGGTCGCGCTCGCCGCCTACACGGCGCACAATCTGCCCGACGGCATGGAGCCGGGCCTGAAGGAGGGCGCGTTCTACGACCCGACCAACTTCACCTTCCCGGCCGGCGCCTATATCTGCGAACTCGAGGTCGATGCCGCCACCGGCAAGACCTCCTTCGTCAACTTCGTGGCGGCGGACGATTTCGGCCGGCTGATCAACCCGATGATCGTCGAGGGACAGGTCCATGGCGGGCTCGCCCAGGGCATCGGCCAGGCACTGCTCGAAGGCGCGGTGTATGACAGTTCGGGTCAGCTGCTGACGGCGTCGTTCATGGATTACGCCATGCCGCGCGCCGACGATCTGCCGTCGTTCAAACTGAACCACACCACGACGCTGTGTCCGGGCAACCCGCTCGGCGTCAAGGGCTGCGGCGAAGCCGGCGCGATCGGCGCGTCGGCTGCCGTGATCAACGCGATCACGGATGCGATCGGCAACAACAAACTCGAAATGCCGGCGACGCCCGATCGCGTCTGGCACGCCATTCACGGTTGAGAGGGAGAGAATCATGTACGAGACAATTTATCATCGCCCCTCCTCGGTCGACGAAGCCGTGGCACTTTTCGGCAAAGGCTCGGATTCGAAATATCTCGCCGGCGGCCACACGCTGATTCCCGTGATGAAACAGCGGCTGGCCGCGCCGTCCGACGTGATCGATCTCGGCAAGATCAAGGAACTGATCGGGATCGAAGCATCAGGCGATACGCTGACCATCAAGGCGGCCACGACCTATTTCGACATCATGCAAAGCGCAGATGTGAAGAAGTCGATCCCCGCGATCGCCTACCTCACCTCGGTGCTCGGCGATCCCGCAGTCCGCTACCGCGGCACGATCGGCGGCTCGATCGCCAACAACGACCCGGCGGCGGATTTTCCCGCGGCCTTGGTTTCGCTCGGCGCCACCGTGAAAACCAACAAGCGCTCGATAGCGGCGGATGATTTCTTCAAGGGCCTGTTCACGACGGCGCTGGAAGACGGCGAGATCATCACGCAGGTGTCGTTCCCGGTGCCGGCCAAGGCCGGTTACGAGAAGATGCGCCATCCCGCCTCACGCTTCGCGCTGACCGGCGTGTTCGTGACCAAGACCAAGGCCGGCGATGTCAGGGTTGCGGCAACAGGCGCATCGCAAAACGGCGTCATGCGGGTACCGGTGATCGAGACAGCGCTGAAGGCGAACTGGTCGGCCGGCGCGCTCGACAGCGTCAAAGTCTCCGACAGCGGCATGCTCGCCGATATCCACGGATCCGCAGCCTATCGCGCCAACCTGGTCAAGGTAATGGCGCAGCGCGCGGTGACTGCGGCGGGCTAATAACCACTAAACGCAAGTTCCCATGCAAGCGGCGCGCAGCGATGCGCGCCGCTCTGCATTTGGTCAGATTCTTGAGCAAAGAATGCTTGCCACGCGCAGCCGGAGGCGAGACAATTTAGCTAATCAGCTAATTAAAAATACCTTTTTGGGAGAACAAGACGTGCTCGACAAACCCGCCGCCCAATCCGCAGTTCGCGCCTCCGGCCCGCTCGCCGGTTTTCGCATCGTCGAGTTCGCGGGCATTGGCCCGGGTCCGTTCGCCTGCATGATGCTGGCCGACATGGGCGCGGAGGTCGTGACGCTCGACCGCGTCGGCGCCAGGAAGAATTTGAAATCGGTGGCCGGCCGCGGACGGAAAGTCGTCGAACTCGATCTGAAGGACAAGACCGCGGTCGCGGGCGTGCTCGACTTGCTCGCCAATGCCGACGCGCTGATCGAAGGCTTTCGTCCCGGCGTGATGGAGCGGCTGGGCCTCGGGCCCGACGTCGTGATGGCGCGCAATCCGCGCCTGGTGTTCGGCCGCATGACCGGCTGGGGTCAGGAAGGCCCGCTGGCGCAGGCCGCCGGCCATGACATCAACTACATCTCGGTCACCGGCGCGCTCGCCGCGATCGGCACCAAAGAGAAGCCGGTGCCACCGCTCAACCTGGTCGGCGATTTCGGCGGCGGCGCGCTCTATCTCGTGGTCGGTGTCCTCGCGGCGCTTTTGGAAGCGTCCAAATCCGGCAAGGGCCAGGTGGTCGATGCCGCGATGTGCGACGGGGCGGCATCGCTGATGTCGATGTTCTTCGACATGACCGCGATCGGCCGCTGGACCGAAGGACGCGATCAGAATTTCCTCGACGGCGGCGCGCATTTCTATGGCGTTTACGAATGCTCCTGCGGCAATTTCATTTCGATTGGATCGATCGAGCCGCAGTTCTACGCGCTGCTGCGCGAACACGCTGGCCTGACCGACGCCGATTTCGACGCCCAGATGGACCGCAACGCCTGGCCGGCGCTGAAGGAAAAACTCACAAAAGTGTTCAAGAGCAAGAGCCGCGAAGACTGGTGCAAGATCATGGAAGGCACCGACATCTGCTTCGCGCCGATCCTGACCATGGCGGAAGCGCCGAAGCATCCACACAACGCCGCGCGAAAGATCTTTGTCGAACGCCACGGCGTAACCCAGCCCGCGCCGGCGCCGCGTTTTTCGCGCACGCCGTCGGCGATCCGGGATGCGGAGAAGGCGGAGATTGGGGAGCTGACCAGCGCGTGGAAGGCGGGGAGATAGCCCCTGTTGTCGTCCCGGCCTTGAGCCGGGACCCATACGCCGCGGCTCCTCGGTTAAGAACGGCTGTTCGTCGACCTTTCGTCTCACGAACGACGGTGGTTATGGGTCCCGGCTCAAGGCCGGGACGACACCGAGTTTTACGCGCGGGCTTACGCCGCGTCCACCTTCAACACGCCCCTGCGAATCTGATCCTCCTCGATCGATTCGAACAGCGCCTTGAAATTGCCCTCGCCAAAACCGTCGTCGCCCTTGCGCTGGATGAACTCGAAGAAGATCGGCCCGATCGCGTTCGCCGAGAAGATCTGCAGCAGCACCTTGGTATGGCCGCCTTCGACGACGCCTTCGCCGTCGATCAGGATGCCGTCGCGCTGCAGCCGCGCGACGTCCTCGCCATGGCAGGGCAGCCGTGCGTCGATCTTCTCGAAATAAGTCAGCGGCGGCGACGGCATGAACGGCAAGCCGTCGGCGCGCAGCATTTCCACCGTGCCGTAGATGTCCCGCGCGCCGCAGGCGATGTGCTGGATGCCTTCGCCGCGATAGGTGTTGAGATATTCCTCGATCTGGCCGGAATCACCGGCGTCCTCGTTGATCGGAATCCGGATCTTGCCATCCGGACTGGTCAGCGCGCGCGAGAACAGGCCGGAGGCGCGGCCTTCGATGTCGAAGAAACGGATCTGGCGGAAGTTGAACAGTTTTGCGTAGAAGCCGGTCCAGACATCCATGCGGCCGCGATGGACGTTGTGGGTGAGGTGGTCGATATAGAACAGACCGGCGCCGGCGGGACGCGGGTCTTTGGCATCAAGCCATTCGAACTCGCTGTCATAGGCCGAGCCCTTGGCGCCGTAGCGATCGACGAAATACAGCAGGCTGCCGCCGATGCCCTTGATGGCGGGAACGTCGAGCGTCTTCTGCGCGGACGGGATATCCGCGGGTTCCGCGCCGAGCGAGATCGCGCGCGCGTAGGCCTGTTTCGCATCGACCACACGGAACGCCATCGACGGCGCGCAGGGGCCGTGGGCGGCCACGAAATTAAAACCGTGGGTGCCGGGTTCCTCGTTGATGAGGTAATTGATGTCGCCCTGGCGATAGACCGTGATGTTCCTGGTCCTGTGGCGGGCGACCGGCACATAGCCCATCAGCTTGAACAGCGCGTGCAGTTCTTCCGGCCGGGGATGCGCGTATTCGACGAACTCGAAACCGTCGGTGCCCATCGGATTGTCGGCGCTGATGACGGCGGCCGGCGCGTCGTGCGGAAATGGACCCATGGCGGAATCTCCTTCTTGATTTGATCCATGGAGTTTCCGCCAGATCAGGCGCAATGTGCATGCAAATGGCGGCGGGATTGGCTATAGTCATGCACAATTCGTGCATCAAATGGACATTTCGCGCATGATTCCGGTAGACGCTTTCGACCTCAAAATGCTGGCCGCGCTGCAGGACGACGGCCGGCTGACCAACCAACAACTGGCCAATCTGGTCGGCCTGTCGGCATCGCAATGCTCGCGGCGGCGGATGCGGCTGGAGGAAGAGAAGGTGATCGCGGGCTATCACGCCGACCTCGCTAGCGAGGCGCTCGGCTTCAACCTGATCGCCTTCATCCACATCACGCTGGCGACGCATTCGCCCGACAACGCCAAGAAGTTTCGCGCGCTGGTGGGCCGCGTCGACGCGATTCAGGAGGCCTATTCGCTGACGGGTGACGCCGATTATCTGCTCAAAGCCGTGCTGCGCGACCTCAAGAGCCTCTCCGACATCGTCAACAACGTGCTGATGCCGCACCAGAGCGTGGCGCATGTGCGCTCGTCGATCGTGCTGGACCGGTTGAAGGAGAGCGCGAAGCTGCCGCTGAAGGAGCTGTGACGTTCAAATTATGCAGTAATACTGATCCCGCGCCCGGTAACGCCAAAACTAATTTCCCAGCAGCTTGTTCACACTGTTGATCGAAGCAAAGAAGCCTCGATTTCGTGTGAAGATAAACCATGATGGAGCCACCATCGTCCTCAGCTCCTTGAATGACTGCTGGGCGTGGGCCGTCAATTTGTCGACCGATTCTGGCGCCGCGCCGTTTTTTCTACTTTCTTGTGCTTCAAGATACGCCTTTGAATACATCGCGAGGGCAAAAACCTCCAAGCCATAGTAATTTGGGTCTTGATAGAGTTTGTCGCCGAGTTCTGCGTATATGTTCGCCATTCTAAGTTGGTAAGGCTGGACATGACTAAAGTCGAACAGCTTCAGCTCTTTTAGAACTTTTGCGTATGCTGCTGGTGCTTCGCTGGATGCGCCCGTTTCAGCATTCAAGTGTGCAATCGCGACCTCTGCGAGGACTACATCTCGCTTACTCTCGACTTGTAGCTGCTTGTCATCAACAGCTTCCTGAAACGCCTTCTTTGCTTTGTCATAGTCTCCATCGGCCATGTAAGCATAGCCGAGATTGGTTCTTGCGTACGGGAATGTACTGTCTTCCACCAGCGCCTTCGCGAAGTTCTCCTTTGCGGCTTCTACGTCCCCTGAAGCTAGACCGACGTAGCCTAGATCATTGTAAGCTCTGGCGCGCATGCCTGGATGTGTCGACTTGGAGGCCAAGGGCACCGTAAAATCCTTCTTTGCGCTATCGAGGTCCCGCAGGTAGACGTGCGCAATGCCACGAAAGATTTGAGCGCTCGGATGTGCCACGCTTCCGAAGCCGCCGTCCTTGTGAGATTCCAGCAACGTAGCTGCCGCGTCAAATTCAGCTATTGCAGCATCAATACCGGCGGCTTCTGGCTTTGAGCCCGCTTTCAGATTTTGCGTCGATCGCTTAAGCTGATTGACACCTTTAAAAAACCTATACGTGGCAGCCCACAGCGGGTCCGAAGGAGGAGGATCATTAAGCTCCAACAGCGCACCTTCGAAGTCCTGTCGCCCGTACTTCACACAAGCCCTCAGCAATGGTTTCCAGTTCGATCGAGGGTATTCTCTAACAAATCGTTCAAGCAAAAAATCTCCTGTTCGAGCAATGTCATTCTCCAAAAGGCAAATCCGAAGCAGGTTGAAGGCTTGGTAAAGACTCAAGAACTTCTTAGCAAGTGGATCGTCAGTGAAATAACTTTGCGCTTGGGCTAGGTAGCGGTTTTCCACATACTGGTACAGCGAGAGCCGGAGTAGATTTGTGACTTAGCCATATGCAGGACTGGCAGCATATAGTTCTTCGTCGGTCAGGGTCACTCGATTTAGGAAGTATGGGTAGCTTTTTACTTTTCGCGAGAGATCTTGCGCACTAATGAGGCGCTCGGCGAACGGCAGGCTCCAGAGGTCGTAAGTTCTATCCTCGCTTTGAATTTTGATAGGCTCACCGTCAATGGCGATGCCGTTGTCGGGTAATTCGCCCTTCCAGCCGATAACTGTCCGCGTGCAAACAAAACCGAAAACGAAAATCACACAAATAAAGCCGACTAGGCTAAAGAAGACTGTTTCAGAAGTGAGGAGCGGTCTAATCCGACCAAGAATCATGCTCTTTGTTCGCTCCGGAAGAAAGCCGTACGCAGTGCCGATGAGTCCACCTGTCGCAGCTGCGAGGAGAGCACTGACCTTGTCTAGCGTTGTGTCAAAATAATACCAGAGCAACCAACCAATTGTTCCGACCGAAAGCAAAAAAGCCAATACATTTAGAAGCTCTATCGGAATCGATTTCGCTAACCTCTTCATCAAAACGCCCTCCAAAAGGAGCGGGTTGAGATTCAAACTATATTCTACTTATAGTCGATTATACAATCCTAGATTTTTGCAGCCTTTTGGGTCCATGGCCGGATTCGAGGGGTATTCGCCATTATCTTACCCATGCGAATTTGCGATCATCCGTTTGAACCAACGCGAAGAGACCACCATGGCGCTGCAACTCCGGCCGAACTGCGAATATTGCGACAAGGACCTGCCGCCGAACGCGACGGAAGCGCGGATCTGTTCCTATGAATGCACGTTTTGCGCCGACTGCGCCGACAACAAGCTGCACAATGTGTGCCCGAACTGCGGCGGCGGTTTTGCGCCGCGACCGATCCGGCCCGCCACCGAGCGGCGGCCCGGCGTGTCGGTGACAAGACATCCGCCGTCGGAGAAGCGCGTGCACCTGAAATACAGCATCGAGGATGTCGCGGCGCATTGTGCGAAGTTTCGCCATATCCCGCCGGAGCAGCGTTGAGCCGCCCGCCGTCCCGACCAGCGCCGTGTCATCTCGCTTCGGATAGCGGATGGCTTGGCAAAAACTCTTGGACATAGGAATTCCACGGTCCGGTCGAAGCGGCTGACGCATCAGTCAAAAAAGCTTCGATCTCCGATGTAGCGCCTCTGTGAAAAATTCAACCGTTTCAAATTTTCTTGCAGAATTGAATTCTCCCGCTTAGCGTGTATTGTAACAGATCCTAGTGCCTGGCTGGTATCGGTGGCGCGCATGTCTACGCATGAACGTGTGGTCTGGTATAGAGCTCGCCGAGAGGCGCCCGTCGCCAAGCAGAAGCCCCTGGCGCCATCTGCCCCGATGGATGGGCACTTTGATGAACGAACACTCCGGAGCCTGCGCCGCGGGTTCCAAACTCATCAGAGCCGCCAGGCCGACCTCCTGGTCCATCCCGACTTCGGAATTGGCATTCCTGTCGTCGAGGGAGCTGACACCGCCAAGAAGTACGCGATCGGCCTGCTAAAGCTCGCGGCCGAGATCGAGCACGCACTGATGGTGCAGTATTTGTATGCGGCAGACTCAATCGATCCTGAGAAGGATACCGAAAATCTGGCAAAGAAAATTCGCCAGGTAGCGATCGAAGAAATGGGACATCTCGGCACGGTGCAGAACCTGCTGCTCCTTCTGGGTGGTCCTCAAGCATTCCACATGCAGCGAGATGTGATCCGCCGTAAAAGCCCCTTCAATCCCATACCGCTGGTTCTAGAGCCCGTCACACTCCTCTCGCTCGCGAAATACGTTGCCGCCGAAATGCCGGAACATGTACCTGAGGCCCACCAGGCCAAGGTTGACGAACTGGTCGCGCTCGCCAGGTCGGACCTCGGCTTCGAGCCGCGGCGTGTCGGAACGGTCTATGCCATGATCCGCTGGCTGTTCCTGCCCAAAGCGGAAGCGTTGGCATGGATGGACCTGAAAACTTTGGTGCCGGATGCGCCACTGGCGGCCCATCCCCACCTGGAGGAGTCGGACTTCCAGCCGGCGGCCGTGATCGAGGCGTACGAGCTGTTTGGTGGAGATTGGGGAGACGATAGCTCGCTTTTCCTGCTGGAGAGGGCCACCGATCGAGCCAGCGCATTGGCCGCATTGAAATTGATCACCGAACAGGGCGAAGGCTTCGAGCGTAGCGAGGACGCACATTTCAATGAATTCCTTGAACTGGTCGACGCGTTCGAGAAAGCGCCGTTCGGTCGGCCGATTGCCACATCGCCAACGTTGAGCCCGGGGCACGGCGGCGAGAAGCCAACAGTGGTTACGGCGCTCTATACGGGCAAGTGGATGGAAGTGCAGGCGCTGCAATACCAGCTTCTGGTGGTCGGCCTGTTGCACGCAATGAGCCTGCCGCGGACCGGTCCCGACCCGACCTTGGCCGCGGCGCGTGTCGAATTAGCACGCCAGGCCATCGTGGTCATGCGCAGTACACTTTTGCGACTGGCGTCGCACTTGATCAGCCTGCCTGTCGGAGCCACCGGATCAGCCGCCGCCGGCCCGTCTTTCGATCTGGACCCGCGCGTCGCGGAAACTGCTGGCGTAGCCGATTACTTGGCCAGACAACGCGCGATCCTGACCCGACTCTCAGTCCTCTACGGTGAGATCAAGGCCTCCCCGGAGTTCGATGCCGGTTCGACGATCGCCGACTTTTTGCGCGTCTTGCGAAGGCAGGATCGTGAGCGAGGCGACTTCCTTGATACGTTGCCGCCGCCGGCGATGGTCTGATGGGTTTCTTAGATCACAGAGAACGTGGAGGCTGAATATGGCCATCTATCGGATATATCCTTCAATCGGGTTCGCCCGCGTGGGCGGCGACGACGATTTCTTCCTTGGTCCAGAGATTCCAGGTCAGGGCCCCATTGAACTCGACGGCGCGACGGTGACGCGCTTCAAGAGCACGAACCACAAACTCATTCGCAAACAAGCTGCCCGTTTTCGGCTGTTTCAGTCCGATGACGGCGGAACAACCTGGCTTCCGGCGGAGCTCCCTGCGAGCGCCACGGTCGAATGGTCGGTCACGCTGCACAACAAGAAGGCCGCCGTTGTTCGTTCTTCCGAGCCGCCGACGTCTCCCCAGCGACCGGTGATGGATCCTGCGGCCGCCGCCATGAGTATCCAGCCGCCGACTGCGACCATTAGCGGTCCGGGCAAGGTTGGTACGCCGATTGAAGACACATTCACGACCACAGGCAACGGCGGGACCCCGTTCAACGCCCAGGTGAAGCTTGGTCAGTTGCGGACCGACGCGGAGGGGCGCCTGATCGTGCTGGGTGGTGACGGCATCTCGGATTCTCCGACCGGCACACCAATCGGTGGGCTAGCGGGTACAACCTACTACAAGAACCCCAAATGGTACGATGACGTCGCCGATGGCCCAGTGACCGCGACGATCAAACTCACCCCCGACGCCGAACCAATTGCTGCGGAAGGCGGTGCGTGGGTAATCGTGGGACCACCCGACTTTGCGCCAGGCATCGGGGGTATCGTCACACTTTATGACGTTGTCCGGCAGGTTGGAATCGACCAACTCGGCTTCCCGCCGCCACCGCTCATCCCATCCTTTGATCGGGACATCATGCCGATAATTCGGCGCGCGCGCCGTCATCGCTGGGTGCATAATGGACCACAATGGGGCAACGCCGCGTTCGATGCCTCCGACGCCGATCTGCGAAGCAAGGATCCGGCGAAGGACGGTATAAAGGAGGCCGTTCGGAAACGTATTCTCTTGGCCGAGGACGTCACCGAGGGTGGCTTTGCGGGCCATACCTCGCCTGCTGGGCCTCCGTTCAAGCTGCGCAAGCATCAGACTGACGCGCTCAACGCTTGGCTGGCGCGAAACTTTGACGATAAGCCCGCCCCGTTCGACGCAACGCCGACGGCCGAGGGGCTCACCCGCGCGGCACTTGAAGGGGCTGTTGGTCAAGGGTTCTGTCCCGGGATCGAGGCTGGCATTCTCGTCCTCGACAAGACGATATACCGTTCGCCTTTTGACTTTCGGATCGACCATGCGAGTGTGGCAGCGGGCGACCTGACTGCATTGATGGCGCAGCCTTGGCAGGCAGACTTCCTGAAATGCCACACTGAGTGGTGGCCAAGCCAACGGCCAGACCTGGCACCACAATCCAACGATTTCGAGGATAACAAGCGCTGGATTCGCGGGATTGGCGGCAGTGAACACGGCAAGCTGGTCAAGGAGTTCCAGCGGCTCGGCTTCATTGTGCAGACCGGCCCGGAGTCGTTCGTCGAGGCGGAAAGAGATACGACGTTCCCGGTAGCGTGACGATGACGGCGCCCTTCGATGTCGCCGTCATCGGGCCCGGACCGGCAGGCTGCGCTTGCGCTATAGAACTTGCACGGGCGGGGTGGCGTGTTGCGCTCCTGGGTCCGCTCATCGACGATGACTGCCGCTCCGGCGAAGTCATTGGTCCTAACGTCCGCCGGTATCTGCCGGCGGAAAAAGCCTTGAATGGGATTCCCATACGCTTCGTCGCATCGGAATGGGCTGACCAGGGTTTGGAAATGCGCGACCTGCAGCTTGAGACAGGCCGAGCCGCTGTAACAGCCGCTCGGCCTGCCCTTGATCAATATCTCTTGGCCGAGGCTTGTGGCGCAGGGATCCGTCATATCGCGGCGAAAGTTCTCTGGTGTTCGCGGGACGATGCAACCTGGCGAATTCACCTCGCGGGAATCGCCGCGCCACTAGCCGCACGCTTTGTAGTCGAAGCTACCGGGCGCGGCGGTCGCTCACCGGCAGTTGATGGTGCCAAGCGGCACTATCTCGATCGACTGGTCGTGCTTTGGCGCTTGGTTGCCGCGGAAGGCGCCGACGATAACACACTGCATCTCGCAGCCTCGGCAGACGGCTGGTGGTATCGCGTCCCGAACGGACATGGTCGCGACTTCCTTGCCCTGGTGACCGACGCAGATTTGGTGCCAGCCGGCACACGTACTGGCTTTTTCGAGATGTGCGCTGCGCGCACCGAGTTCACGGCGGACATCACAACACCGTTGACGCCGGTGCGGATCACTGACGCCCGGACCTCGCTTCGCCTGCCGCAATCGGCGCCGGGCTGGATACCCATCGGCGATGCTGCGTTCTCATTAGACCCTTTGTCCGGTGATGGCGTTTCGCGCGCACTCGTCGACGGGATCGAAATTGCGCGTTTCCTGACATCCGGCAGTGCACCCGACGGACCGACATGGGATCTGCGCGACGTGGCCGCCGATCGGATGCGGCGTTTGATGCGACAATTGTCGGCACGATTTGACTATTACGCCGCGGTAACTCGCTGGCCGGAGTCCGTGTTTTGGTCCCGACGCCGGTCCGCTGCCGATCTCTACAAACGCGGCGACAAGGCCATCATTTTCCAAGATCCGCGCCGCGCGACAGCTCTCAGCATCGACGGCGGCATCTAGTCGAAACTTCTTCTGCAAGCCCGATGATTTGAAGCGCATCGCGCTACGTGCAGATAAGGCGGGTCAAGGCATCTCCCAACCATAACCCATCCCCGTGCAGCCACGACCTTACTCCGCCCCCACGATCGTGCCTTCGACTTCGCCGAAACCAACGCGGTAGCCGTCGCCCTGGCACCAGCCGCGCATCACGAGCGAATCGCCGTCTTCCAGGAACGTACGCTTGACGCCGCCGGGCAACTCAATCGGCTCGCTGCCGTTCCAGCTGATCTCCAGCAGGCTGCCGCGCTGATCCTTCTCCGGGCCGGAGATGGTGCCGGACCCTAAGAGATCGCCGACATTCATGGCACAGCCGGACGAGGCGTGGTGCACCAATTGCTGCACCGACGACCAGTACATGTACTTGAAATTGGTGTGGCAGATGCCGGCGGCCGCGTTCATGGAGCCGGCGCGCAGGGCGACGTCGAGTTGCATGTCGTAATTGTTCGGCTGCGCCTGGCGCAGATATTCCAGCGGCTGCGGATCCTGTGCGGGACCCTGGACGCGGAACGGCTCCAGTGCCTCGCGCGTCACGATCCACGGGCTGATCGAGGTCGCGAACGCCTTGGCCTGGAACGGCCCCAGCGGCACATATTCCCATTGCTGGATGTCGCGCGCGCTCCAGTCGTTGAGGATCACAAACCCGAAGATCATCTCTTCGGCCTGTTTTTCAGTCAGCATCTCGCCGATCGCCGACGCCTGCCCGACGACGACCCCCATTTCCAATTCGAAATCGAGCCGTTTACACGGCCCAAAACTCGGCACGTCAGCTGTCGGCGGCTTCAATTGCCCGCGCGGCCGGCGCACCCTGGTGCCGCTGACGACGACGGTCGATGCGCGGCCATTGTAGCCGATCGGCATATGCAGCCAGTTCGGCTGCAGCGCATTGTCCTTGCCGCGGAACATGACGCCGACATTGGTGGCGTGCTCCTTCGAGGAATAGAAGTCAGTGTAGCCGGAAACCGCGATCGGCAGATGCAGCGTGACCTCCGCCATGGGCACCAGCGTGCGCTGGCGCAGTTTTTCATTGTCGCGCAGTTCGGGATGATCGTGGCGCAACAGCTCGCTGATCCGCGCCCGCGTCCGCGACCACACCTCCGGCCCGAGCGCCATGAACGCGTTGAGCGATGCGTTCGCGAACACGCCGGGTTCGACGACGTCGATCCGGCAATCCTGCGCGAGCTGCCACAGATCGAGCACATAGTCGCCGATCGCGACGCCAACGCGTGGGGCGAGCCCGTCCTTGGCGGAGAACACGCAGTAGGGGAGATTCTGGATCGGGAAATCCGACGCGGGATCGACCGGGATGAAGGATTTCAGCTTGGGATCGTTGGGATGGGGCATCATTTTTCCCGATGTTGAGTGGCCGGCACTTCACCCTCCCTGGAGGGGGAGGGTCGGCTCGCATGGAGCGAAGCGAAATTCGAGACGGGGTGGGGTGACGGTCTCTCAACTCGGGCACTGTTCGGAACGAGAGACTTCCACCCCACCCCGCCACTCATTTCATGAGTGGCGACCCTCCCCCTCCAGGGGAGGGTAAGAGAACCGTCACGGTTTGTTCGGATCGAATCGCTTTTCCAGTCCCTGCCAGCAATCCGCGTAGTCGTCCTGCAAGGTCGCCGACTTCGCCGCGTGCGCGGTGACGCGCTGCGGGTAGCGGGTCTCGAACATGAAGGCCATGGTGCCGGTGAGCTTCACCGGCTTCAGCTCGCCGTTGCTGGCATGATCGAAGGCCTGGCGGTCCGGGCCGTGCGGCAGCATCATGTTGTGCAGGCTGATGCCGCCGGGAACAAAGCCTTCCGGCTTGGCGTCGTAGACGCCGTAGATCAGCCCCATGAACTCCGACATGATGTTCATGTGGTACCAGGGCGGACGGAAGGTGTTTTCCGCGACCGCCCAGCGCTCCGGGAAAATCACAAAGTCGATGTTGGCGGTGCCCGCGGTTTCCGACGGCGAGGTCAGCACCGTGAAGATCGACGGATCCGGATGGTCGAAGCCGATGGCGCCGACCGGCGAAAAGGTGCGCAGGTCATATTTATAGGGCGCGTAATTGCCGTGCCACGCCACCACGTCGATCGGCGAATGCGGCAGCGTCGTCTTGAACAGCGAACCGCCCCATTTCACGAACAGTTCGGTCGGCGTGTCCTTGTCCTCATAGGCCGCCACCGGGGTGAGGAAATCGCGCGAATTGGCCAGGCAATTGGCGCCGATCGGACCACGTTCGGGCAGCGTGAAGGCGCCGCCATAATTCTCGCAGAGATAGCCCCGCGCCGGCCCATTGGTGAGCTCGACACGGAATTTGACGCCGCGCGGGATCACGACGATCTCGCCGGGTTCGGCGTCAATGCGGCCAAACTCGGTGACAAGGCGCAGATTGCCCTGCTGCAGCACGAACATCATCTCACCATCGGCATTGTAGAAATGCTGATCGACCATCGATTTGGTGATGAGATAGACGTGCGCGGCCATGCCTCCTTGCGTGTTGGCGTCGCCTGCGGTCGTCATGGTCTGCACGCCCTGCAGAAACGTCATGTCTTCTTTCGGAATCGGCGCCGGATCCCAGCGCAATTGCGCGATCGGCAGTTCGTATTCGTGGCATGGCGCGGTGCGCCACAACCCGGCATCGGCCTTCTCAAAACGTCCCGAGTGCTTCACCGAGGGACGAATGCGATAAAGCCACGACCGCTCGTTGGCGCCGCGCGGCGCGGTGAAGGGCGAGCCGGAAAGCTGCTCGGCGTAGAGCCCATAGGCGCAGCGCTGCGGCGAGTTGCGGCCGATCGGCAGCGCGCCGGGCAGCGCCTCGGTCTCAAAGCTGTTGCCGAAGCCGGACATGTAGCCCGGCGTCACGCCAACGGTGCCTCGGGAAATCGTGTCAGGCGAGGTGTTGATATTCATGGTCATCCTCCTCCTTGCAGGGCGGCCCACATTTCCTGATCGCGCTTGTCGGTCCAGATCACGGGATCGTCGATCCCCGAAGCCTCGTCGAACGCGCGCGAGACGTTGAACGGCAGGCAGTGCTCGTAGATCGCAAAGCTGGAAAATTTCGGGTCCATCACCTCGCGCGTCGCCGCCATCGATTCCTTGAGGTTGCGGCCCCTGGCGACCGAGGTCTCGGCCGCGCCATAGAGCGTGGTGACGAAATCGCGCGTCATCGCGATCGCGTCGCGTCCGGTCGCAAGCCCCTTCAGCGCATCGCCGCGGCCGGGCGCGATCGCCTTGGGATTGAAGGCGCGGATTTCGTTCAGGGTCGTCGGCCATTCGCGCAGATGCGCATCGCCGCAATAGCAGGCCGAGTGATACTCGATGAGGTCGCCGGAGAACATCACTTCGGCATCCGGCACCCAGGCCACGATGTCGCCGGAGGTGTGCCCCGCGCCGAGTTGCATCAGGCGCACCTCGCGCTTGCCGAGATAGATCGACATCTCGCCTTCGAAGGTCAGCGTCGGCCAGGTCAGGCCGGGGATGCTCTGGGCATCCTGGAACAGGCGCGGGAAGCGGCCATACTCAGAGTCCCAATCCTGCTGGCCGCGCTCCTCGATCAGGCGATAGGTTTCCGCCGAGGCGACGATGCCCTGCGCCTTGTAGGCGGAAGCGCCTAGCACGCGCACGGCGTGGTAATGCGACAGCACGACATATTTGATCGGCTTGTCGGTGACGGTGCGCACCCGTTCGATCACTTTATTCGCCATCGCCGGCGTCGATTGCGCGTCGAACACCAGGCAGCCATCGTCGCCGACGATAACAGCGGAATTCGGATCACCTTCGGCGGTGAAGGCGTAGAGATCAGTACCGATCTCGGAGAAAGTGATCTTCTTTTCCGCCATGTCCGTGGTGGACGCGAAACCCTTGGCCATCAATTCAATTCCTTTTGCGCTAGCTCTATCCCCGTCATTGCGAGGAGCGAAGCGACGAAGCAATCCACACTTGCTTTGCTGCTCGATGGATTGCTTCGCTGCGCTCGCAATGACGGCATGTTCAAACTTTTCATTGTTGTTGCTGCTGTTGCTGCTGGCTGGCATCGAGCATCCGCCGCTTGGCGAGCGCGATGGCTTCGTTCAGCACCGCGATGTCGCCGATATGGTTGGCGAGCACCAGAACCAGCGCGGCGTCGAGATCGGCGCTCTGCGCATCGCTTAAGCCCCGATGCACCTCGACGATGGCGCGGAAGGCGTCGTCGGGTTTTGCGAAATTCGAACTGGTGGACAGCGTCATGACAGCCCTCGATTGAGACCCGCCGCACGCGCCAACGCCGCATCCAGCGCCGGCCGGGTCGGATGCCGGAAGCGCGCGGCGACATAGCCGTCGGGCCTCAGCAGATAGGCGGTGCCGGGCTCGGCGTCGTAGCGCGTACCCGCAAGGCCCATGGTGTCGGCAAGGCCGTGGTCGCTGCCGATGCGAATGGTTTCCACGCCTTCGGGCGCATCGATCGCGGCACCGTTGCCAAATTCCAGCAACGTGAATTGCGCTCCCCTGCCAACGAAGGCTTCGGTCAGAAACATCGGCTGGCCGCTCGCTGCCGCAATCGGCGCATCCGGCATCGACGCGCCGGGCCGCGGGCCGCCGCGCCACGCATCGCGATCGGCGGTCGACAGCGGCGTGTCATAGGTGGAAGGCACCGACAGCCGTCCGCCATTGACCATGCGCTTGCCGAATTCGGTTTCCTTGGCCAGCGACAGCACCGCCTTGCGCAGCCGCGCCTCCTGTTGCGACACCGGCGCCATGAAATCGGTCGAGCGCGTTGACTCGCGGATGTTCTCGTCCGCCGCGGCGCTGCGTTCGGTGTGGTAACTCTCGAGCAGCGCTTCCGGCGACGACCCGCGCAAGACGCGATCGAGTTTCCAGGCGATGTTCTCGGCGTCTTCGAGGCCTGAGTTGGCGCCGCGGGCGCCGAACGGCGAGACCTGGTGCGCGGCATCGCCGGCAAAGATCACGCGGCCGTGCAAGAACTTCTCCATGCGCCGGCACTGGAACTTGTACAGCGATATCCATTCGAAATCGAACTTGTCGTGGCCGAGCATGCGCGCGATCCGCGGCCGTACATTTTCCGGGCGCTTCTCGACGACAGGATCCGCATCGGGATGCAGCTGCAGGTCGATGCGCCAGATGTCGTCCGGCTGCTTGTGCAGCAGCGCGGAGCGCCCGGCGTGGAACGGCGGATCGAACCAGAACCAGCGCTCGGTCGGGAACGCCGCCGTCATCTTGACGTCGGCGATCAGGAACTGATCCTCGAACACTTGCCCGGCGAATTCCGCGCCCACCATCTGCCGCAACGATGAGCGGGCGCCGTCGCAGGCGACGACGAAGCCGGCATGCAGCCGGTACGGTCCGTCAGGCGTTTCGATCGTCAGCAGCACATGGTCGTTGCGCTGTTCGAGGCCGACTACCTTGTTGCGCCAGCGCAGGTCGATGCCGGAAAGCTCCTGGACCCGATCGACCAGATAGGCCTCGGCATAGAACTGCTGCAGGTTGATAAAGGCGGGCCGCTTGTGGCCCTCTTCCGGCAGCAAATTGAACTGGTAGAGCTGCGAGGCGCCGTGAAAGATCTTGCCGACGCTCCAGACCACGCCCTTGTCGACCATGCGCTGGCCGACGCCGAGCCGGTCCCAGAATTCCAGCGAACGTTTGGAAAAGCAGATCGCGCGCGAGCCCTCGCCGATCCGGTCGGCATCGTCGAGCAGCACCACGGATTGGCCGCGCTGAGCGAGATCGATCGCCAGCGACAGCCCGACCGGCCCGGCGCCGACCACGACGACGGGATGTTCGGCCGCATCAGCACCGGCCCGATCCTGGTCGGGGTGCCTGCGGTAGCCGAATTGGGTTTTGGTCTGGACCATTGGAAGGTTTACTCTGGCCAAGGGTGCGCGGACTTGCTAAATTAGTCGCATCTGCAACTATCTTAAACCCGCTGGCGCCCCCGGCGTCAACTCAAATTGGAGCGATTTTGGCCAACGCGTCGTCCAGCGAGAACAGCGCCCGATCCCGATCCGCGCCCGACAGCGGCACGCGCAAAGACGGGGATAAGGATGGAACGCCTGCGAAAGCCGCAAGAAACGGCGGCCGTCTCGACCTCTTCAAATTCGTACCGTTCCGGCTGAACCGGCTGGCGGCCGAAGTCTCCTCGGCGCTCTCGGCCGAATATCAGGCGCGGTACGGGCTCGACATTCCGGAATGGCGCGTGCTGGCGACGCTGGGTTTTCGCGTTGAGCCCTGCAGCGCGCAATACATCGCCCATTGCACCCGCACCCATAAATCGACCATCAGCCGCGCCGTCACCACGCTGATGAAACGGCAGATGATCGAGCGCGTCGAGAACGAAGAGGACCGCCGCGAATTCCGGCTGCGCATGACGGGAAAAGGCAAGGTGCTGTACGAGGAGCTGATCCCGCGCCTGCTGCGCCGGGAACAGGAGATTTTGTCGTGCCTCTCCGCGCCGGAGCGAAAGGCGTTGGCCGCGCTGCTCGGCAAGATCGAGGCAAGCCTCGACCTCGTGCAGACCAGCGCGGAGGCCGACGCGAAGGAAGCGTATTAATCCTCAACCCTCATGGTGAGGAGGCGCTCTTGCGCCGTCTCGAACCATGAGGCCATAGACGGGCCCGCATCCTTCGAGACGCCGCGCAAGAGCGCGGCTCTTCCAGCGACAACGGCAGAGCCGTTACGCGGGATGAGGGTCTATCAGCACGCCCGCGCGAACTCGAAACCGCGCCGCCTACTTCGTCGCCGTCACCACGATTTCCACGATATGCGGCGGTTCGAGCTCGACGCCGAGGCAGGCGCGCATCGGCGGGTTACTGGTGTCGACCCATTCATCCCAGGCGCGGTTCATCTCGCTTTTGCGCTTCATGTCGGAGATATAGACGATCGCTGACAGGATTTTGCTCTTGTTCGAACCGCACAGAGCAAGGCTCTCGTCGATGCGGGCGAGCGCCTTGACGCTCTGCTCGTACATCGATGATGTGACCGGATCGGGCGCGACCGCCACGGTGAGCACCAGATCGTCGTGAACGACGGCGCGGCTGCGGGTTGGCGTGAGGCCGGGAAAGCGTTCGATCATGGCTTGATCCTACTTCACAAACGATCGTGACGGCGCCAGGTGCAAGGCAAACGCATCGACCTTGTCGCTGGCGCGCGGATAGATTTCGCTCACGATCGGATCATGGCCGGGAATGAAACGATCGGGGTGGCCGGCCAGCTTTTCAACGATCTCCCAGCCCTGCACCATGTCGCCGACATTGTAGACGATCGGAAACGGGCTGCGCTTCTGCAGATTGGCGTAGTAATGCGCGGCGTCCGAGGCCAGCACCACGGGCCCGCGCGCGGTTTCGACCCGCACCACCTGCAAACCATCGGAATGGCCGCCGACGCGATGCACGGTGACGCCGGGCGCGATCTCGCCGTCGCCATTATGGAACGTGACGCGCTCGCCATAGACATGGCGCACCATCAGCGTGACGTGTTCGACGGAGAACGGATGCCGGATCAGGCCGTTGCACATGCAGCGGCCGGTCGCGTAGCTCATCTCGCGATCCTGCAGATGAAACCGGGCGCCGGGGAAGCGGTCGAGATTGCCGGCGTGGTCGTAATGCAGATGGGTGACGACGACGTCCTTGATGCTTGACGCCTTGACGCCGAACGCTTCCAGCGCATCGACCGGATTGAGGTTGAGCTTGCGCGACCGCGCCTTGGCTTCCTCGGCGTTGAAACCGGTATCGACCAGGATCTCGCGGCCGTGGCCGCGGATCAGCCAGACGAAGTAGTCGAGGTCCTGCGCCGTGGTGTCGTGCGGATCCGGTATCAGGAAATTCAGATGAGGGGTGCGCGGCGACATCGTCGCATAGCGCAGCGCGTAGATTTCGTAGGCATTTCCCATCGGTGTCACTTTTCTTGAGGTTTGAGTTTTGGCCGACGTCCGCAACAAGCCATCGTCATCCGCAAAGGTCAAACCGGCAGTGCGAATGACCATCCATGACAGGGCGGCTCAGAACCCCGCCGGTGGCTGGCCGGGCACCAGAGCCACGGCTGCCCCAGGGAAAGGCTCACGCAACCACCGGATGATCACGCACCGCAAATTCACGACGAACGGGATTTATTCCCCTTCAATCCCCAGGGATTCGTCGCGGTGAATTGTCGCAATTAACGCCGCCTTCGCAAGTGGTTGACGGCCTGCGGGGCTCGTTTGATAATGCGGTTTGCGTGGAGTATGGTCGCCGAGGCGCAAGCTGGGATCGGCGCTTTTTTGGCTGGACTGCGGTGATAATGAAAATCCGCCTTGCATTACTTCTCACAGTGATCTTTTCCGTGGCGTCGATCGCCCCGTCGTTCGGGGCCGGCGAGCGTTTTGCGCTGGTGATCGGCAATTCGAAATATCCGGACGCCGAAGCGCCGCTGAAAGAGCCGATCAACGACGCGCGCGATGTCGCCGAAGAACTCAAGCGCGATGGCTTCAACGTCGATATCGGCGAAAACCTCACCGGCGACGGCATGCGCCGGGCCTTCGAGCGCCTGTACGGGAAGATCAAGCCCGGCTCGGTCGCCCTGATCTTCTTCTCGGGTTTCGGCATCCAGGCGAACCGCCAGAGCTACATGATCCCGGTCGACGCGCAGATCTGGGCCGAGGCCGACGTGCGCCGCGACGGCTTCAGCCTCGAGATGGTGCTGGGCGAGATCAACAGCCGCGGCGCCGGCGTCAAGATCGCCCTGGTCGACGCCTCCAGGCGCAATCCGTTCGAGCGCCGGTTCCGCAGTTTTTCCGCCGGACTTGCGCCGGTCATCGCGCCGAACGGCTCTCTGGTGATGTATTCGGCGGCCCTTTCCTCGGTCATTTCGGATAATGGCAGCGATCGCAGCCTGTTCGTGCGGGAACTGCTCAAGGAAATCCGCACCCCCGATTTGATGGCCGAGGAAACTTTGAATCGCACCCGGGTCGGCGTCACCCGCGCCTCGCGCCAGGAACAGGTGCCGTGGATTTCGTCGTCGCTGGCCGAGGATTTCTCCTTCATCCCGGGCGGCGCAGGGCCGAAGCCTTCGAGTCCGCCGCCAGCCCCGCCTCCGGTTGTCGCCGCGCCCTCCCCGCCGCCGGTCGCCGCCGCTCCGTCACCTCCCCCCGCTCCGACACCGGCGCCTGCTCCGGCACCTCCCGCCGGAGCCCAGGTGGCCATTGCGACGCCGGCACCGCCGCCACCTGCACCGCCGCAGCCGCCCGCTCCGCCGCAGCCGCCAAAACAGGTCGAAGTCACCATCCCGCCGCCCGCTCCGCCGGCCAAGCCGACCGAGAGCAACACGGCGATCGCGGCGCTCGCCGATGATCCGACCATCAAGAGCCTCACCGCCAAGCTCAACGACAACCCCGACGATGGGGCCGCGCTGTATCGGCGGGGCCAGGTCTATGCCAGCAAGGGCGCCTACGAACTCGCGATCAAGGACTTCAACAATTCGCTGCGGCTCAACCCGAAGGATGTGGAAGCCTACAACAACCGCTGTTGGGCCCGCACGGTCATCGGCGACCTACAGGCCGCGCTGAAGGATTGCAACGAGGCGCTGCGGTTGCGTCCGAATTTCGTCGATGCGCTGGACAGCCGCGGCCTCGTCAACCTCAAGAGCGGACAGACCAAGAATGCAATTGCCGACTTCGACGCCGCGCTGAAGATCAACCCGAGATTGACCTCGTCGCTGTACGGACGGGGCATTGCCAAGAAGCGCAACGGCTCGATCCCGGAAGGCGATCTGGATATTAGCAACGCCAAGGCGATGGATCCGAATATCGTTAAGGAATTCGCCGATTACGGGGTACAGTGACGATTATTTGACGCTAACTGGCAGCCTCCTCGAACCGACAGGCGGGCGGCTAGACTAACGGTAATAGGCCGCGACCGGATTGGTCCGGCATCTCATTTGAATCACGTTTTGGAACCACGCGCAGGAGGGACTGCTAATGTCACAGAGCTCTGGAACAAAGACCCTGACCGGGCTCCTTTCGATCGCGACGCTCGGCGCCGCCCTCTGCTTTGGCATGGCCAGCGCGGTTGCCGAGGAGAAGGCCAAGGACAAGAATGTGACCGAGGATCAGATCCTCCGCGCGCTGGTGCCGGAAAAGAAGCCGCTGACCCGCGGCCTGTCGGTCGGTCCGCAGCAGGTTGATCAGGCCGCAGTTGCCGCCGAAGGGCAGTTCGTCCAGAAAATCCGCGGCCGCTCGACGCGGTCGCTGTCGTTCAGCGAGCGTGAAGAGATCGCCGCCATCGTCAAGGACAAGCCCAAGATCGATCTGGAAATCAACTTCGACTACAACTCGGCCGATATCAGCCCCAGATCGCTGGCATCGGTTCAGGCGCTCGGCCGCGCATTGTCCAATTCCGACCTGAAAGGCTCGACCTTCGTGGTCGCCGGTCATACCGACGCAGCCGGCGGCGAAGGCTACAACCAGGACCTTTCCGAGCGGCGCGCCGACGCGATCAAGCGCTATCTGGTCGATAAATACGGCATCAACGGCACCGATCTGGTGACCGTCGGTTACGGCAAGAGCAAGCTGAAGGACTCGAACCAGCCGATGGCCGAAGCCAATCGCCGCGTGCAGGTTGTGAACATGGAAAACAAGGCCACTGCGTCCAAATAGCCTGTTCAAGTACGGCGTGGCGTTGACCTAGATTTTCCGGCTACAATGCGTTCCGCAGCACCCTTGCGGGACGCATTTTGTTTTGGGTTCATTGTGATTTTTCGGTGAACCGGATGCACCCCGCTTCATTTGACTTCCAGTCTGGATTGATCCGGCGATGAAACTCTCCGAATACCTCAAACCTGCGCTCGGAGTAGCGTTCGTTGTTGTTGTGGGTGGCTTCTACTACTGGTTCGAGCACCGCTCCCGTCCCGAGCCCAAGGATACGCCGAGCCAGGCGCTGGTGATCGTGACCAAATCCACCAATGCCTGCTTCTCCGACATGGTGCGGGTCACCGGATTTATCGTGCCGCGCCGCGAAGCGCAGGTCGGCGTCGATCAGGAAGGCTCCAGGGTCACCGATGTCTTCGTCCGCGAAGGCGACATGGTGGCGGACAATCAGGAATTGGCACGCCTGACCGCGCCGCCGCAGCAGCCGGGAGCTCCGGGCGGCGGCAGGACCGGACCGATATCGCTGCGCACGCCTGGCCCAGGCCTCGTTACCGAAGTCAGGACCGCCGTCGGCGCGCCGGCCTCGCCGCAGGCCGGACCGATGTTCCGGATTTCGGTCAACAACGAGATCGAGCTGGAGGCCGAAGTGCCGAGCGTCCATCTGCTCAAGCTCAATCCCGGCGCCACGGTGCGGATCAGCCGCGACGACGCGCCCGATCTGGTCGGCAAGATCCGGCAAATCTCGCCGCAGATCGACCGCGCCACCCAGCTCGGCAAGGTCAGGATTTCGCTGAACAACAATCCCTCGCTCAAGGTCGGCATGTTCGCCCGCGCCAATATCGACGCCAAGCGCAGCTGTGGCGTCGCGGTGCCGCGTACCGCCATCGACCGCCTGACCCTGCAGGTGGTCAAGGAGAACAACAGGATCGAGACGCGAAAAGTCCGGGTCGGCCTGACGTCGGACACCTCTACGGAAATTCTTGAAGGCCTCGCCGTCGGTGAAACCGTCGTGGCCGATGCTGGAACCTCGCTGCATGACGGCGACCAGATCAAGACCATGTTTGCCGACGAACTCGAGCGCACGCGGACACGATAATGGCTTTGAATATCTCGGCATGGTCGATCCGGAACCCGCTTCCGTCCATCGTATTTTCAATCATCCTTCTGGTGCTGGGATGGGTCAGCTTCACCAAGCTCGCGGTCACGCGGCTGCCGAGCGCCGACATCCCCGTGATCTCGGTGGCGGTCTCGCAGTTCGGCGCGGCGCCCTCGGAGCTTGAATCTCAGGTCACCAAGACGATCGAGGACGGCGTATCCGGCGTCGAGGGCGTGCGGCACATTTCGTCGTCGATTACCGATGGCCTGTCGCTGACCACGATCCAGTTCGCGCTCGAGACCAACACCGACCGCGCGCTGAACGACATCAAGGATGCCGTCACCCGCGTCCGCGCCAGCCTGCCGCAAAACGTCACCGAGCCGCTGATCCAGCGCGTCGACGTGATCGGCCTGCCGATCGTCACCTATGCCGCGATCTCTCCGGGCAAGACGCCGGAGCAGCTGTCCTACTTCGTCGACGACGTCGTCAAACGCGCGTTGCAGGGCGTCCGCGGCGTCGCCCAGGTCGAGCGCATCGGCGGTGTCGAGCGCGAGATTCTGGTCTCGCTCGATCCCGACCGGTTGCAGGCCTCGGGGCTTACCGCCGTCAATGTCAGCCAGATCCTGCGCGGCACCAATGTCGACCTCGCCGGAGGCCGCGCCGGAATCGGCAATAACGACCAGGCGATCCGCACCCTGGCCGGCGCCAAGACGCTGAACGAACTCGCCGGCACCATGATCCCGCTGTTCGGCGGCGGCGAGGTGCGGCTCGACGATCTCGGCACCGTCACCGACACCATCGCCGATCGCCGGACCTTTGCCCGCTTCAACGGCGAGCCGGTGGTCGCGCTCGGCATCAAGCGCTCGAAGGGCGCCAGCGACGTGGTGGTCGCGGCCGCCGTGCAAAAACGCATCGATGCGCTGAAGGCGGCCTATCCCGACGTCGACCTGAAGATGATCGACACGTCGGTCGATTTCACCAAGGGCAATTACGAGGCGGCGATCTCGACCCTGTTCGAGGGTGCTATTCTCGCCGTCGTTGTCGTGCTGTTGTTCCTGCGCGATATCCGCGCCACGATCATCGCCGCGATCTCGCTGCCGCTGTCGATCTTCCCGGCGTTCTGGGTGATGGATCTGCTCGGCTTCTCGCTCAACCTCGTCAGCTTCCTCGCCATCACGCTGTCGACGGGTATTCTGGTCGACGACGCCATCGTCGAGATCGAAAACATCGTCCGCCACATGCGCATGGGCAAGACGCCCTACCGCGCTGCGTTGGAAGCCGCCGACGAAATCGGCCTCGCCGTGATCGCGATCTCGCTGACCATCATCGCGATCTTCGCGCCGGCAAGCTTCATGTCCGGGATCGCCGGGCAGTTCTTCAAGCAATTCGGCATCACCGTGTCGGTGCAGGTGTTCTTCTCGCTGCTCGCGGCGCGCTTCGTCACGCCGGTGCTGGCGGCCTACTTCCTCAAAGATCACCCGCATGAGGATCCGCCGCCCGGGCGCTTGCTGAAGGCTTACACCAGGCTCGTGACATGGTCGGTGAAACACTACTTCATCACCGTGCTGGCCGGACTTGCGATATTTGCCGCCTCGATCTGGAGCATCACGCTGCTGCCGCAGGGCTTCCTGCCGGCGCAGGACACCGCGCGCTCGCTGCTGGCGATGGAGCTGCCGCCAGGCTCGCAACTCGCCTACACCGAGAAGGTGACGGAAGAAATCGTCCAGCGCCTGCGCAAGCGCCCGGAGATCAAGAGCATATTCGTCGATGGCGGCCGGGTGCCGCCGGGAACGCAGGAAGTGCGGCGCGCCGCGCTGATCATCAACTACACGCCGAAGAAAGACCGCGACAGCAAGCACACCCAGCGCCTGCTCGAGCTCGATATCAGCAAGGAACTGGAAAACGTCCCGGACATCCGGTTCTGGTTCCTCGATGAAAACGGCCTGCGTGCGATTTCGCTCGTCGTGACCGGCATCGACAGCAACATCGTCGGCAACGTCGCCAACGAACTCGCGACCCAGATGAAGCGGATTCCGATCATCGCCAACGTGATCTCGGAAACCTCGCTCGACCGGCCGGAGCTTCGGATTCGCCCAAGGGCCGAACTGGCCGCACGGCTTGGCGTCTCCACCGAAAGCCTGTCGCAAACCATCCGCGTCGCCACCATCGGCGACGTCGGCCCGGCGCTCGCCAAGTTCGATGCCGGCGACCGCCAGGTGCCGATCCGCGTCCAGCTCGAGGACAGCGCGCGCGGCGACCTGCAGATGCTGCAGCAATTGCGGGTGCCGCTCGGCCAGCGCGGAGAGCGCGGCGGCGTGCCGCTGTCTGTCGTCGCCGACATCCAGCTCGACCAGGGCCCGACCAGCATCAACCGTTACGACCGGGAACGGCAGGCCACCGTCGCAGCCGACCTCGTCGGCACCGCGGCGCTGGGCGACGCTACCAAGATGATCTACGACCTGCCCGTGATGAAGAGCCTGCCGAAGGGCGTCAAGGTCAGCCCGTCGGGCGACGCCGAAAGCCTGGCCGAATTGTCGGACGGCTTTGCCACCGCCATCACCGCCGGCCTGATGATGGTCTACGCGGTGCTGGTGCTGTTGTTCGGCACCTTCCTGCAGCCGATCACCATCCTGTTCTCGCTTCCGCTTTCGATCGGCGGCGCGATCGCAGCCTTGCTGCTGACCGGCAAGCAGCTGACCACGCCGGTGTGGATCGGCATCCTGATGCTGATGGGCATCGTCACCAAGAACGCCATCATGCTGGTGGAGTTCGCGGTCGAGTCGATCCGCGAAGGCAACAAGCGCGATTTTGCGATCATCGACGCCGGCATCAAGCGCGCCCGCCCGATCATCATGACCACCATCGCGATGGCGGCCGGCATGATGCCGTCAGCGCTGGCATTCGGCGCCGGCGGCGAGTTCCGCTCGCCGATGGCGCTCGCCGTGATCGGCGGTCTGGTGTTCTCGACAGTGCTGTCGCTGGTGTTCGTGCCGGCGATGTTCATGATGATGGACGATCTCGGCGCGCTGATCTGGCGCTACGGCAAACTGCTGCTGGCCTCGGAAGCCGAGAGCGACGATGTTCCGCCGGGCGGCCATCACACCGCACCGCCTCCAGCCAAGGGGCCGCCGCCGGTCCCGCCGGCGATGTCGCCCGCAGCGAAGTGAGGAGCTTTCCACCCACGCAAGCCCTCAACGGTCGATAGCCGAGATCGCCTGCGGCTCTGCAGGCGCTTGCATCGCGCCGTTCATCCGAACCACTTCTGCTGTTGCCCGCATCGAAGCGGGTGCTATGCTCGGGCTCAACCAATAGTTTAAGGGAGCGGGATGGCAGATCGAGAAGCGATGCGAAAGCTCGTCGAGCAAGCGTATGCAGACCGCGGTAGCGGCAACATCGAGGGCCTCATGTCAGCGTTTCACGCTGACGCGGTTTTCGAACTTGCCGGGGAGCCGAAGGTCCTCGCATTGGCGGGAGCGGTTCGCAGTCATCCGAACGTTCGCGAAGCGATGACTGGTTTCATTGGCGCTTTTCAGTTCATCGAGCGTGACATCATCGCCTTTATCGCCGACGGCGACCGCGCGGCGGTGCACTCGCGGCTCACGATGCGGTTCAAGGATAAGACCTTCACGACGGAATTGACCGACCTGTTCAAATTCCAGGACGGAAAAATCATCGAACTCGTCGAGTTCGCCGATACGGCGCTGATCAAGGAAATAACCGCCGGGGCCTGACGATCAGGCCCTACTCGTTGCGCGCCACCGTCGTCAGCTTGTTCAGGTTCTGCAGCAGGATGCGCCCGCGCTGCAGATCCAGAATGCCGTCCTTGCGCCAGGCCTGCAGTTGACGGTTGACGCTTTCGCGCGCGGCGCCGACGAACACGCCGAGCTGCTCCTGCGAAATATGCACTTCCGATCCGAAATCGGCGGCCAGCGCCACCAGCCTTCGCGCCAGCCGCACCGGCAGCGGCTGCAGCATGGATTCTTCCATCCGCTCGCTCTGCCAGCGGATGCGCTGGCACAGCAAGGTGATGATCTTGATGGCGACTTTCGGCTCACGTTCGAGGAAGGCGAGGAAATCCTCACGCCGGAGCACGAACAGTTCCGTCGCCTCGCCGGCGGTGGCGTCCGCGGTGCGGCTTTGGCCGTCGAGCACGGCGACTTCGCCGAAGAGGTCCCCCGAACCCATGAAGTTCAGGGTCAGGCGGCTGCCGTCGGAGGCGCCGGTCTCGATCCGGATCTGGCCGCGGCGGACCCCGTAAAGGGCGTCGCCGGGGTCCCCCTTCTGGAACAGCATCTCGCCGAGCCCCAGTTGCTGGGTGTGGCAGAGTCCGGAGATTCGCTGCAGTTCGTCGGCGCCAAGGTCCGCGAACATCGGGTTCATCTTCAAAATGACCGCAAATTCGGCCTGTTTGCTCATTGGTTTGCCTTCCAGTTCGATCCCAAAACCGTCCCCAAAGGCCCTAGCAAGATTCACCCCGACCGAAGTGTGTCATAAGTCACATAGCATTGCAGTAGCCTTGGAATAATTTTGGCTTCTTTGAGCGATGTCCCCTTCCGGGATAAGCTCGCTTGTCCGGCTGTGCCCCATCGGGCGCGGCCGAAACCGATGCCGTTTGCCCGGTCTGGAAAGTCGAAATGAGAGCATTGAAATTCGCCGTGGCCGCCATCGGCGCCGTGATCGTCATCATCGCGCTGCTGCTCGTGATCGGCATCCCGTCCGGCTTCATGACGTCGCAGATCCAGGAACGGGTCGAGCGCGAGACCGGCTACAAGCTCACCATCAACGGCGGAACCAGGGTCGGGCTCTGGCCGTCGCTCAACATCACGCTGAACGACGTCGCGCTGCAGGATCCGAAAGATCGCGACATCAACCACCGCCTCACCGCGGTCAGCATCCAGGCAGACGTGACACTGGCGAGCCTGTGGTCCGGCAAACCGCAAGTTACCGAACTTGTCATCGTTCGTCCGGTGCTGAACCTGCCGCTGCAGCGCGAACGCATCAAGGATATCAATCAGCCGTCGAGGCCGGCCGCCGCGATCAAGGGCGAAGCCTTTACAATCGAGCATGTCAGCGTCACCGGCGGCACGATCGTGTTTTCCAATCTGCGCGACCGCGTCGAGAACAAGATCGAGACCATCAACGCCGACATGACGATCGATGCCGACCGCAAGATCCGGGCGACCGGCAATGCGCGCGCCGGCGAGCACGCGTTGAAATTCGACATCAAGGCGGTGGCCCCGGCACCGCCGCTCGAACGGCAGAACATCCCGACCGAATTCAAGATCGATGCACCCGGCTTCCTGCACGGGCAGCTGTCGGGCAAGGCGGAAGTCCGGCTCAACGGCCCGGTGGTGATGATCAACGGCCTGACCGGCACGCTCGGCGACGGCGCGTTCAATGGCTGGGCCTCGGTCGATACCGCAAGCAAGCCGCTGGTGAAGCTCGATCTGGATTTCCAGCGGCTCGATGTCGCGATGGGCCGTGGTGACGGCGGTTCGGCGGCGCAGCCCTGGAGCAATGCCGCGATCGATCTCAATGGCCTCAATTATATCGATGCCCAGGCGCGGATCTCCGCGGCAGCGCTCAATATCGGCGACGCGCGTTTCGCGCCGGCGGCGATCGACGTCACGCTCAACAGCGGCGTGCTGAAGACGCAAGTTTCCAATCTCGGCGCCTATGACGGCAACACCAATGGCGATCTCACCATTGATGCCTCGACCGCCAATCCTTCGTTTGCGCTGCGGGCCGATCTTAACGGCGTACGCGCACTGCCGTTGCTGAGGAGCCTGGCCGATTTCGACAAGCTCGACGGCAGGATGCAAACCAAGATCAGCGTGCGCTCCACCGGCAACAGCCAGCGCGCGATCATGGCTGGTTTGCAAGGCACCGCGTTCGTCGTGTTCCAGGACGGCGCCATCAAGGGCCTCAACGTCGCCCAGATGATCCGCTCGCTCACCTCGGGCACCCTGTCCGGCTGGCAGGAAGGCAAGGAGCAGTCGACGGATCTGTCGCAGCTTTCGGCGTCGTTCAAGATCGACAAGGGGCAAGCCGTCACCACCGATCTCAATCTGGTCGGCCCGCTGGTGCGGATGACGGGCGTCGGCACCATTGCGCTCGACACCAAGCAGATCGGGTTCCGCGTCGAACCAAAGCTCGTGATGACCACCGAAGGCCAGGGCCGCGCCAATGAGCCGGTCGGATTCGGCATTCCCGTGATGATCGAGGGGCCGTGGGGCGCGCCGAAAATCTATCCGGACATGCAGGGCATTTTGGATAATCCCGACGCCGCCTATGCCAAGCTCAAGGAGATGGGCAAGGGGCTGTTTGGTCCCAATGGCGGCGGCCTCGGCTCCGCCCTCGGCGGCCTGCTCGGCGGACAACAGGGTGTCCCCCCGGGTGGACAACCGGGCGGACCGGGTGGCCAGCAAGGCAGCGGGCTTGAGGGGATTCTGGGTGGACTGCTCGGCGGCGGCCAGCCGGGGGGACCGGGTGGCCAAGGTGGCCAAGGCGGCGGCAGGCCTAACGAACCGCTCGGCGGCCAGCTGGGCGAGGCCATCGGCAATCTGCTGCAGCAAGGTCTGAATGGCGGTCAAGGCGGTCAGGGCAGACCCGCTCAAGGGAGTGCCGGCCAAGCCGCGCCGCGGCCGAACAGCCCGCGCAGCATTCCGATTCCGGGCCAGCAGCCCGCGGATGCCGAGCCCGCGGCGCCCGCCGCCCCGTTGGCGCAAAATGACGGTGCTCCGCAAGCCGACAGCCAGCCGATGAACGACGTCTTGCGGCAGCTGTTTAATCGGTGAGCTTGGTCCCTCGATAGACCGTGACCCCTCACCCCAGCCCTCTCCCACAAGGGGAGAGGGGGCCGACTTCCGCTGCCGCAACGGTCTCGGCCCGTAATGGCCACACGCACCGCCGATTTCCCCGGATAACTGCCCAAAGTCGGAGCTAACCATGTGTGGGATAGGCCACCTGCTCGGCCCTCAAATCGTGCTAAAAAGGCCCAACCGCGGCGGCTCCCGGCCGGGGAATGCCGCCAACGGCAAAACCGATGCGCGCGCAAGAGGCGTGGCGCACGAGGGTCGTGGATGTGAGCGCCGCCAAGGGCAAAGTCTGGTTCCTGCGTGAGGGCCTGTTCGCGAAATACGTCGTCGCGCTGGTCGGCCTTGTCGTGTTCGTGCTCGCCGTCAACGGCGCGATGGAAATCTGGATCAGCTATCGCGGCATCAAGTCTTCTCTGACCGACGGCATGTCGGAGAAGGCGGAAGCAACCGCCAAGCGCATCCAGCAATCGATGTCGGACCTCGAACGGCAGATCAACTGGGTGACGCGGACCTCTTCCTACAAGATCGAGGACCGCCGCGCCGACTATGCGCAATTGCTCAACCAGGTGCCCTATGTGAGCCAGCTGACGCTGCTGTCGGCCCAGGGCCGCGAGCAGCTCCGCATCACGCGCCAGACGGTCCACTACGGCAGCAACGCCGATTTCTCCCGCGACCTGCGCTTCACCGAGTCCGCGGCCCGCGGCACCAGCTTTGCGACGCCCTATTTCCGGGACGGGCGGCCGTTCACGTCAATCTCGTTGCCGCATTCGGATTCCCAGGTCACCGTCGCCGAAATCAATCTTACCTTCCTGCAGGACTTCTTCGGCGATACTGAGATCGGCAGGACAGGCTTTGCCTATATCGTCGACAGCAAGGGCCAGGTGCTGGCGAGTTCGTCGAAGGGCCCCGAAATCGGCAAGGACGTCTCAAGCCTCCCGCAGGTCGCCGCCATCAAGGGCTCGCTGCTGTCGGAGGGCACGGACATTGCCGGCAACGACGTGCTGACGACGGTGAGCGCGGTGCCGCGGATCGGCTGGTTCGTGTTCTTCGAGCAGCCGACGGCGCAGGCGCTGATGCCGATCCGCGATCAACTGATGCGCATCGCGCTTCTGATTGCGATGGGCCTCGTGACCGCGATCATCGCCGGCACTGTCATGGCGCGGCGGATGCTGGTGCCGATCAACGCGCTGCGCGCCGGCGCGCATCGCCTCGGCGGCGGCGATTTCAGCCACCGCATCGAGGTGAAGACATCCGACGAGCTGGAAGAGCTTGCCGACCAGTTCAACGGCATGGCGAGCCAGCTTGCGGAAACCTATTCCGGCCTGGAGGCCAAGGTGAAGGAGCGGACGCGGGATCTCGCGCAGTCGATCAACGAGCTGAAAGTGCTCGAGGAGGTCGGCCGTGCGGTGTCGTCGTCGCTCGACCTCAACGCCGTGCTGCCGACGGTCGCCGCCCGCGCGCTCGAAATCACCCATGCCGACGCGGTCTTGATTTACGGCTATGACGCCGCGAACCGCAAATTCAACCTCACCGAATCGATCGGCATCGACAAGGCGGCCGAAGGCAAGCACCTTGCAATCGAGGCCGACAACTCGCCGCTCGGCGAAGCCGCCGCGCGGGGCGAGCCGATCGCGATCCCCGACCTTGACGCGACGGCGGATCATCCGCTGCGCGACGTCGTGGTCGAGGCCGGTTTCCATTCGGTGCTGGTGGTGCCGCTGGTCGACCAGCAGGGCATCTTGGGATCGCTGGTGGTGCTGCGGCAAAACGCCGGCGAATTTTCCGACAACCTCATCGGCTTGATGAAGACCTTTGCGCACCAGAGCGTGCTCGCGATGCGCAACGCGCGGCTGTTCTCTGAGGTCGACCACAAGAGCCGCGAACTGGAGATGGCGAACTCCACGGTGCGCGAGCAGGCCGACAAGCTGCAGGAGCAGACCGACCAGCTCAAGGACTGGAACAAATCGCTGGAGGAACGGGTCGAGACCCAGCTCGGCGAGATCGAACGCATCCGCCGTCTCGAACGTTTCCTGGCGCCGCAGGTGGCGCAGCTGATCGCCTCCGGCGACGGCCATGAAGGCCTGCTCGACAGCCACCGCCGCGAAGTCACTGTCGTGTTCTGCGACATGCGCGGATTTACCTCGTTCACCGAGACCACCGAGCCGGAAGAGGCGATGAACGTGCTGCGGGAATATCACGCCGCCCTTGGCGCGCTGATTTTCAAGTATGAGGGCACGCTCGACCGCTATGCCGGCGACGGCGTGATGATCCTGTTCAACGCGCCGATCCAGTTCGAGGACCATGTCAAGCGCGCGGTGAAGATGAGCGTCGAGATGCGCGACGCCATCGGGCAGCTGACCGAGAAGTGGCGCAACCGCGGCCACAATCTCGGCTTCGGCATCGGCATTGCGCTGGGCTACGCCACGCTCGGCCAGATCGGCTTCGAGCAGCGGCTGGAATATGCCGCGATCGGCAGCGTCACCAACCTCGCCTCGCGCCTGTGCGACGAGGCCAAGGCCAACCAGATCGTGGTGTCCAGGCGCGTCTACGGCATGGTCGAACCATGGGTCGAGGGCCGGCCGATCGATGATCTCAATTTGAAGGGTTTTAACCATCCGATTCTTGCGGCTGAGATTACGAGCTGGCGGGAAGAGGTGGATAATGTGGTGGATGCGGCGTCTGCGGCGCGGCGGCAACAGAAGAAGTAATTGCCGTCGTCCCGGCGAAGGCCGGGACCCATACCGCGTGATGCTCACTTTGCGGAAGGTATCTAACGCCGGCGTTCTCGCCGATGGGCCGCGGCTTATGGGTCCCGGCCCCCGTGCGCAATCGCGCACTAGGCCGGGACGACGGTGGTGTTGGTCGGGCTCCTCGCACCAAACCGACAAATCGTCGCAGCATGCAAAAACAGCATCCTTCACCCGCAGCGCATAGAACCCGTTGCCCGCTGGATGCGACAAACGGCGGTCAGTTCGCATTCGAGGTCGCGGCCTGGACAGTCCCCAAACACCAGGAGCTTCCCGATGCTTTCCCGCACCACCTATGTATCCGTCATCACCCTTGCCGCCGCCGCCGCAGCCAGCCTTGCCACCGCCTCGGTCGCGCAGGCCGGGATGGTCGGCAATTCCAACTTCGCCGGCTCGAAGACGGTGATCAACCGTCCGATGCCGACGCCGCCCCGCGTTCAGACGCCGTTGCCGATGATCAAATCGAATCTCAAGCTGGATTGCCGTGCACACCGCGATCGGGACGCGGCGGGCAACGTCTTTGCTTCCTACCGTTGCCGCTAGGCGTCCCAGGACGACAAACACCCAAAAACCAGGAGCTACCCCGATGTTTTCCCGCACCGCCTATGTATCCATGATCACCCTTGCCAGCGCCGTCGCCGCCATTGCTTCCGTGTCCGTCGCGCAGGCCGGGATGGTCGGCAATTCCAACTTCGCCGGCTCGAAAACCGTGATCCACCACCCGATCCCGACACCGCCCCGCGTTCAGCCGACGCGGCCGATGATCCAATCGAATATCAAGCTGCATTGCCATAAATACGTCGCTCGGGACCCGAAGACGGGCCAACCCTCTATGGCCACCACTTGCCACTAGGCAACCCAGGACGACAGACGACATGGAACGATCAAGCTCCATGTCGTCGCCGGCCCGTCGTGACGAAGGTCAAAAGTTGCACTTCGCCGCGTTGACGACCTTGATGCCGCCGGTCTTGGGATCGAACTTGGCCTGCTTGCCGACGACGCAACCCTTGCCGTCGAGCTTGCCGTCATCGAACAGTTTCTTGCCGTTCGAATCGTAGATCGCCATGCGGTGCTTGCCCCTTGCGTAAGCGCCCGAGGAAGCGGTGAGCGCGACGGCGACGGCGGCGGTGAGGATGAGAGCTGAGCGGAACATTGGTGTAGACCTTTCGTGTTGAAATCTCCCCATCGGAGACAGCGCAAACGTAAGGTGTTCTGTCGTTCCGCACTGTGCGTGGAGTCACATCGGGTGCGTGTGTGTGTGTTTCGTCGGCAATTTCTGATTCGATTTTGAATATCCGCCTACGCTCTTCGAGCTACGGCGTGACGTGTCCGCGTCGTCGCCGCTCATCGTCGTCCCGGCGAAGGCCGGGACCCATAACCACCGGCGATAGTTGTTTTTGCGTGCAGGTCGTTATCTTCCCTTTTCAACAATAAGGGCCGCGGCGTATGGGTCCCGGCCTTCGCCGGGACGACAAAAACACGCCTTCGCGATCTCGCGACGCATTGCGTCCGAGCTTTGCAAGTAACTTCCTGCCCTCCCAAAAGAGAGGGCGCAGGGAAGACCGGGTGCGCGCTGCACCCGCGGTCCCGTGTGCGATTGCACAGAAAAGGCTGCACACGAGCATACAGGGCAGCGGAGAACACCCGGCCTTCCCTGCGCAGTGGCTTTACGGCTTATGCCGTGATCTCCCCGGAGACGAGTTCTTGGTTGACTCCGTCGCCGCCGTTCCCGCTTGCGCTTCTCCGACAGCTTGACGCCTGCAACGGGCGCCAGGACCACACGGTTTTGCCGTACGCTTATCCACGCCGTCGTCGAGGCGTAAACCAGCGTCCACCGCAACCCGTCCAACGTCCGTGACGACGGCCGACGCCCTCTGAGTGGGACGGGATGGCCAAAGATATGCACCTGATTTTCATTCTGGTAAACAGAAATATTTTTTATTCTGGGGCTTGACAGTATTTCCGTAAATCAGAACTGATTTGCCCGTCGCGCCAATTTGCCGCGCACCCTCCTACGTCATTCCGGGGCTCGCGAAGCGAGAGCCCGGAATCCATCGGGCAACAGCACTTGCTGCTTGATGGATTCCGGGCTCGCGCCAAGGGGCGCGCCCCGGAATGACGGAGGAAGCAACGTCCTAGCAGCCTGTTCCCCAGGGAACAGCGCCGGCCGCCCTTCCCTGCGATGTTCGCCGTCACAGGCAAGCCCATTCCGGGCGGCCGGCACAGAGGGAACACGACGATGATTTATCCTTGGAAGCCTTTCAACAAGCTGGATTACGCCGAACAGCAATCCGAACTGACCCAGGACGATGCGCGCGACGGTTTTCAGAACCTGGGCAGCGGCAACAACTTTCACTTCCAACTGACGGGGACTGCCCCCAAGCTCGTCAACGGCCAGGGCGGCAACGACACCATCATCCTGGACGGCAACTCCGCCGACACGGTGTTCGGCGGCTCCGGCGACGACACGATCGACGGCGGCGCGGGCAACGACACGCTCAAGGGCCAGGCGGGCGAGGACCACATCTTCGGCGGCGCCGGCGCGGACAACATCAGCGGCGGCAGCGACAACGACTATCTGGTCGGCGACAATGACGCGGTTGCGTCCAACCTGCATGGCATCGACACGATGTACGGCGGCAGCGGCGAAGACACGCTCTACGGCGGCGGCAAGGCCGACGTGATGTCAGGCGGCACGGGCAACGACAATTTCGTCTACTTCGTCGGCCTCGGCACTGAGAACGAGAGCGCGGTCGGCGCCGCGGACCGCATCACCGACTTCCAGGTGGGCGACAAGATCGACGTTTCCTTCATGGACGCCGACGGCAATTCCGCCAACGGCAACAGCGCCTTCACCTTCTCGTCCAGCGGTGCGACCACCCAGGCCGGCAAGTTCTGGTTCGAGACCCACGACGACGGCCAGCACGTGTTCTTCAACATCAACGGCGGCGCGGCCGACATGGAGATCATCTCGACCAACAGCCACCAGTTCACGACGGCGGACTTTATTCTGTGAGGTGAGTGGTTCGGTGCGGTGAGTGCTGGATGCGGAGGCATGGACCGCCAGCTTTTACGGGCTGGCGGTCTAGGCTTGGACTATGCAGCTGACCGATGGGCGCGGTGCTGTTATTTCGCTCGTCGGAAAAAATAATGCAGTTTAGAATGCTGGCGTCGAAAACGCTGCAAGATATATCCGGACGACCACAGCGATGTGTGAGCCATGTTGATGACAAAACGCAAGCCGGCGACGATTGGCGAAATTCTGGTCAAGAAATTCATGAAGCCGATCGGCCTCACGCAAGGCGCGCTGGCTGAAGCCATGGGCGTGCAACGCAAGCACGTCAACGAGCTGTGCAACGGTCGTCGCAATGTGACCGCAGCGACCGCCCTCATTCTCGCCCGCGTGTTCGGCAACAGCGCGGATTTCTGGCTTAACGTGCAGCGGCGAAGCGATCTGTGGGAAGCGATGCATTCACCACTGGAGCGCAAGCGGATTGAACGAGCGCGACCTCTGACGAAAGCGGCGTGAGCTGTGCCGTTAGCCACCCCCTACCCCAACCCCGCCCGCCTAAACCCCTCCAGATAATGCTCCCGCTCCACCTCATGCTCATACGGCATCTCGCTCGATAGCCACGCCAGCGAAATGTTCGGCTGGACGTTGCGCAGCCCCTCCAGCGCCGCGGCCGCCGCCTGGGTGAAGCCGGACATGCCCAGCGAAGCCGTCAGCACGCGGTGGGCGCCGACGAAATCGGGGCGCTGGCGCAGCGATTCGCGGGAGAGGCGGATCGCCTCCTCGTAGTTGCGGCCGACATACTGGCAATAGGCGGCGACGCCGCAATAGATGCCGGCAAAGGGATCGCGCGGAGAAAAGCGCAGCGCCTGCCGGGCGGCGGCGTCGCCGTCCTCCCAGCGCCCGCGATAGGACAGCGCCACGCCATAGATGCCGCGCGCCGGGGAGAAATTCGGATTGAGCCGCAGCGCCAACTCGAACTCGGCGATGCAATCGTCAAAGCGGCGGTTGAACAGATAGACGCTCGCCAGCGCATAATGCGCCCACGCATCCTCACTGTCGGCGCGGATCGCCGCCAATGCGGCGCGTTCCGCCGCCGCAACCGCCGTCGGCATGTCCTCCCAGCCCATATGGGCCGCAAACATGTGGCAGGCCGCGAGAAGACTGAGCGCCTGGCCGTAGCCGGGATCGACCGCGATGGCTTTTTCCAGCAGCGCCTGCGCCACCAGATTGTCCGATCGCGTCACCCGCCAGTAATGCGACAGCGCGCGCATCACGAGATCCCAGGCGTCCATATTGTCGGGCGTCTTGCGCTGGCTGCGGAAATTCTCGGCGGCATAGAGCTGCGGCTCGATCGCGGCGACCACGGCCTGCGTGATCTCGTCCTGCACCGCGAACACGTCGGCCAGGTTGCGGTCGTAGCGCTCAGCCCACAGGTGACTGCCGGTGACGACGTCGTTGAGCTGCGCGGTGATGCGCACATGGTCGCCATCCTTGCGCACCGAGCCCTCGACGACATAGCCGACGCCGAGCTCCTCGCCGATCTGCTTCAAATGCACCTGACGGCCGCGATAGACGAAAGAGGAGTTGCGGGCGATGACATAGAACCAGCGCAGCTTTGACAGCGCGGTGATGATGTCCTCCGAAATGCCTTCGGAAAAATATTCCTGCTCGGGCTCGCCGGAGATGTTTGTGAACGGCAGCACGGCGATGGCGGGGCGATCGAGCGGCGGCAGGGAGGCGGCGGCGGGTTCGGGCGGGCGTGGCGTTGATGCGGAGGCAGGGGTCGCGCTTTGCGGTGCAAGTGCACCGCTGAGCGCGGGTCGCGGCGCAATTGCGCCGCTGACGTTCCCGACGAAGCGAAAACCCTTGCGCGCGATGGTGCGGATCAGCGCCTGGTCCTTGCCGCTGTCGCCGATCGCGGTGCGCGCGGCGTTGATGCGGCTGGTCAGGGTGGATTCGGAGACGATGCGGCCGTGCCAGATGCTCTCGATCAGATCGTCCTTGGAGACGACGTGGTCGCGGTGCTCGACCAGGTACATCAGGAGATCGAACACCTGCGGCTCGACTGCGACAATTTGGCCATCGCGGGTCAATTCGCGCACGGCGCTGTCGAGCACATGGTTTGAGAAGTGAAACTGCACGCGAGGATCCCCATGGCCGGTTGATCGGACCCGTTTGGCGCCCGGTTTTGCCGGGTTTTGCTGGCGGGGCCGCTCAATTAGCGCGGTCAAATCAGCCATGACGTGTTTTACCTCACAGATTCCCGCCTCACAGAAAAATCAGGGTGGCCTCAAGGCAAAATCAGCCCCGTCTCAGAGTCTTTAGGTCCTCCGAGCGGCATGTTCGGTTCAGCGCGGTCGCCCCCGTGACCGCATGCCACAGAGGAGGAAACTGCATGGCCACCACAGCTACCGCCACCGCCCCGACCATGACGCCTGCCCCAGACCTTGCCGCGCTGAAGACCAAACAGCAGGCGGCGTGGTCGTCAGGCAATTACGCCATCGTCGGCTCCACGCTGCAGATCGTCGGCGAACAGCTGTGCGAGGCGATGGACCTCAAGGCCGGCGCCAAGGTGCTGGATGTCGCCGCCGGCAACGGCATGGCCTCGCTCGCCGCCGCGCGCCGCTGGTGCGAGGTGACCTCGACCGATTACGTGCCGGCGCTTTTGGAGCGCGGCCGGGCGCGCGCCAATGCCGAAGGCATGACGATGGAGTTTCGCGAGGCCGATGCGGAGAACCTGCCGTTCGACAACAACAGTTTTGAAGTCGTGCTATCGACCTTCGGCGTGATGTTCACGCCGAACCAGGACAAGGCTGCCGCTGAATTGCTGCGCGTATGCAGGCCGAAGGGCCAGATCGGCCTCGCCAACTGGACGCCGGACGGCTTCATCGGGCAGGTGTTCAAGACGCTCGGCAAGCACCTGCCGCCGCCCGCAGGCGCGAAATCGCCGGCGATGTGGGGCACGCGCGCGCGGCTCACCGAAATGTTCGACGCCGGCGCAGCCTCGATCAAAGCCGAATCCCGGCTGTTCAATTTCCGCTACCGCTCGGCCGAGCATTTCCTCGACGTGTTCAAGACGTTCTACGGCCCGGTGCTGAAGGCGTTCGCCGCGCTCGAGCCGGCCAAGCAGGAAGAGCTGCACAATGATCTGCACGCGCTGATCGTCCGCATGAACCGCGCCACCAACGGCAGCATGGTGGTGCCGAGCGAATATCTCGAAGTGGTGATTACGAAGCGATGACGATTCACTTTCACACACCCAACACTCCGTCATGCCCGGGCTTGTCCCGGGCATCCACGCCTTTGTTTCTCGAAAGCAAGGAAGACGTGGATGGCCGGGTCAAGCCCGGCCATGACGGAGAGAAGAACACACAGGACAAGTTCGATGAATATTTTGACTCAAATATCTTCACACAAAAGCGCCACCGCTTGCGTCGTCGCGTTGCATTGCTCGCTCGGTTCGGGACGCCAATGGGCAAAGCTCGGCGCCGAATTTGGGCCCGGCACAAAGCTGATCGCGCCGGACCTGATCGGTTATGGCAGTAAGGCGTGCACGTTCGACCTGCCGCTGACGCTGGCGCAGGAAGTCGAATGCCTGCGCGCGACGCTGGATCAGGCTGATGGGCCGATCCATCTGGTCGGCCATTCCTATGGCGGCGCCATCGCGTTCAAGATCGCGACCGATCCGGCGTATGAGCATCGCATCCAGAGCCTCGCGCTGATCGAGCCGGTGCTGCCGACGCTGCTGCTTGACAGCGCGCCGGACCGGCGGCTGCACGACCAGTTCGAAGGTGTCGCCGCCGAGGTGCGTCAGGACATCTGGAACGGGTCAGTGCTGGAGGCGATCGACAAGTTCAGCGAATTCTGGGGCGGCTCCGGCCCGCGCGAGGAGCTGCCTGTGGCCGCGCGCATGCGCATGATCGAACACGCCGAACGGCTGCCGTACGATTTCGCCGCCGCCTTCGCCGAAGAGAATGTGACGATGGCGGCGGCCTCGTTGCGCCTGCCGACGCTGCTGTTGTCCGGCGGGCAATCGCCGAACCTGACCCAGCGCATCGTCCGCCGGCTGGCCGCGGTCATCGACGGCGCCGAACTGCGCCATCTGCCGGATGCCGGGCATATGCTTGCCATGACCCATGCCGCCATCATCAACCCCGCGATCGCGGCGCACATCGCCCGCGCCGATGAGCTCGCCGGCGTGTCGCTGGCGGCCGGCCAGCCGGCGGCGAACCTGGTCAGCCTGGCAGGCGGTTGAGCGGCGGTTTGGGTCTTCTTGCCGCTTGGCGCGCCGGTCGGGCATCTGGTATCCATTTCTGGTATTTATGGGCCCGAAACTGGGAATGAAACGCCGATGATCACCGCGCGCGACCTCAAGCTGCCTGCCCTGATGCTTGCGGGGGCACTCAGCCTGGCCGCGCCGCCGGCGTTTGCCGCCGACGAGGAAACGGCGCCCAAGGGCGCGGCGGTCACCGTGTTCAAGGCCGCAAAATCCTGCTTCGGCAACAATGTCGAGGTGTCCGGCACCATCATCGCGCGCGAGGAAACGCAAGTGCGGCCCGAGCGCATGGGGCTGAAGGTGGCCGAAGTGCTGGTCGATGCCGGCGATACCGTCACCGCGGGCCAGACGCTGGCCCGGCTGACGCTGCCGGAAGGCGGCACGGTGCTGGTGCAGGCGCCCGTCGCCGGGCTGGTTTCGGCCTCGACCGCCGCGGTCGGCGCGATGGCGTCCGGCAAGGGCGAGGCGCTGTTTTCGATCATCGCCCGCAGCGAATTCGACCTCGTCGGGCTGGTGCCGACCCGCGACATTGCAAAGCTTCAGATCAACCAGAGCGCGCGGATCAAGGTGATCGGCGCCGGCGAAGTCGATGGCAGGGTGCGGCGGCTGTCGACCACGGTCGAGCCCAACAGCCAGCTCGCCCAGGTGTTCATCGCCGTCACCACCAACCGCCGGCTTCTGGTCAATTCATCCGGACGGGCGCAGATCAAGACCGGCCAGAGCTGCGGCATCTCGGTGCCGCTGACCGCGATCCTCTATGGCAATGCCGGCACCGTGGTGCAGGTGGTGAAACGCCAGCGCGTCGAGACGCGGCGGGTGGAAACCGGGTTGATGTCACAGGGCCAGGTCGAGATCCGCGAGGGTATCGTCGAAGGCGATATCGTGGTGGCCCGCGCCGGCGCCCTGCTGCGCGAAGGCGATCCGGTGCGCCCGGTGATGGTGGCCGCGGACGCGAAGTAGCCGCACACACGAAAATGCCCGGGACAAGCCCGGGCATGACGACACTTAGACAATTATTTTAGCTTGCTTACCCGCCGATGCTGACGTCTTCGAGCAGCGAGGACGACACCGAGGGAACCTGCTCGCCTTCGCTGGCGCGGGAGATCGTCACGCGCGTTTTGTTGAAGGCGGTTTCGGCGCCGGCCTGTGCGGCGAGGTTGTTCAGCAGCTCGGACATCAGCACGCTGTACTGGCCCTTGGAATCGTCGGCCACCTTGCCCGGCGTCGCCGAAGACAGGATCAGCGCATTTTCGGGCGCCGAGATCGGCGCCAGGCCGTGGGAGTAGGAACGGAAACGGCGCTCATAGGGGTTGCGGCGGGAGGCGTCGACCACGACGAGTTTGACCTTGGCGCCCTGCTCCTTCATCGCGTCGAGCACGGCCTCGATGCTGACGCCGTCGCGGCGGACATCGGCTTCCTTCCAGATCGCGGCATCGACCGGGATCATGTAGCTCTGGCGGCCGACTTGGACGCCGTAGCCGCCGAAGAACAGCATCACCACGCTGTCGGGCTTGATCTTGGACTTGAGCCGGCCGATGGCGCGGGCCATGTCGTCCTTGGTGGCGTCTTCCACCACGTCGACGTCAAAGCCCTTGCCGCGCAACGCCGCGGTCAGGCCGCGGGCGTCATTGATCGGCTGCGCCAGCGGCGCCGAGGCGTCGGGATAGTGGCCGTTGCCGATGACCAGTGCGACGCGGGAAGTCTTGGTGGCGACGTCGGAATTCTGTTCGGTCGCGATCGCCTTGGCGGCATCGAGCGAACGCTTGTTGAGCGCAGCATGGGCGCCGATCGCCAGCGACACCAGACCGACCAAAGCGGCGGCCACGGTGACCGTGCGGCGAGAGATGCTAGGCTTACCGTCCATCATTCAATTCCCAATCGTTGACCAGGGCGCGCCAGTTAGTCGCGCCAGTGCCGTTTAGGTTTGAGGGGTTGCGAATTGGTGTGCCGTCGAATTGTGGCAATTTGCGGCACCGCAACAAAGAAACCCTTAACCCGCACGGCCATTGCGGGCAACCTCCTTTGGCGCATGACGTTCCCCAGAAGAATGAAGGTGCCAAATCGGGACATTTTTCTGTGACGTCGGTCACATTTGTATTTCCCGCTGATTTGTATCATTTTCAATGGCTTGCAGGCCGGCGGTAGATTCGACGGCCCTCGGTTCACGGTTCCGGCGAAAAGAGACTGCATGGGCTTTCAATATTTCGCCGGCGCCGCCTACCGTGCGCTGACCGCTCGCAAGGACGGGCCGTCGCTGTATGACGTCTGCGACCCCCTGCTGCTGAACTATGCCGGTGGCGACCCCCATCTCGGAAAATTCTATCGGACCGCGCTTGGCAACCCGGCGCTGCGCCCGCTGCTGCGCCGTACCGGGTTGCCGCAACTGCGCGACGAAGGCCGCCTGCAGTCGCTGCGCCAGGCGCTGACCCGCGCCCGCGACAACGACGCGCCGGACTGGGAAGCGGTCGGTCAACCCATCGCCGAGCTGATGGCGACGATTGATGTCCGCCACCCAAAGCCGGCGCCGGCCGTGGCGCCGGCAAAAGCGCCTGACCTCGCCGAGATCGAGCGCGTGATCCGGACCTGCGGCTCGCATCTGCTGCGCTCGTTTGCCGGCAACGGCTTCATCCCGACCTATGCCGCGTTCAACCTGCTCGGCGATGCCGACATGGGCGGGCGCGAAATGCTGATGGCGCTGACCGGGCTCAATTCGCGCGGCTACAAGAACTCGACCCTGCTGTTCAGCCTGGCGCGGATCTTCATCGCGCATTCGCCGGCCCGCGCGCTGATCAACCCGCCCTGGACCGGCATCGCCGAGCCGATGTGGGAGCCGATGCAGATCCGCCACCGCTCGGCCTATTACGACGCCTTCTTCACCGAGGCGCTGCTGAGCTTTGTCGAAACCGGCCTGGCCTCCGTCGACCAGACGGCTGCGTCGCGCCGCGCCATCTCGGAGATGGTCGATTTTTGCCTCGCCACCAGCGCCGAGGAAGTGCCCTCGCATGACGGCTCCACCGTGCGCGTCATCACCGCACTGGCGCCGCTGCCGCATCCGCGCTTTTCGAAGTTCTTCTCCCAGATCAAGCAGGACCTCGGCTTCGGCATCTACGTGCCGGACTGCGACACCACGGCCTGCTCGTTCTCGGCGGCGACGCAGGCCGGCTCGACCGATCCGATCCTCGACCAGCCGCTTTTGGATTTCTACGCCGGCTATCAGGTCCGCAGCGGCGCCAACGAGCCGCGCGTGACGGTGCCGCTGAACGACAATGTCGAGTACGAGGGCGGCGTCGTCACCTGGATCGACAACCTCGCCGGCGACCGGCCCTACGGCAACGACCTCGACCCCACGCTCAATCTCGACATCCTCGAGGTCAGCTTCCGCAACCTTGCGCGCTGGAAGATCATCGAGACGCCGTCACGGCTGGAGACGGTTCACCGCATCATCGGCTTCCAGAAGCGGCTGGTGGAAAGCGGCGCGTTCACCAATCCGCGCTCGCATATCTATTATCTGCCGGAGCTGTATTGCGCCTATTTCGGCCGTTGCTATGCGGCCTTCATCGCGCTGCCGCCGGCGGCGCGGCTGGCGATCGATCCCGAAAACACCTTCGACTTCATCCGCGGCCGCGTGCTGGCCTATGTCGAGGGCGAGTTGATCACCCACGAGATGAACGCCTTCGACGCGGCGCTGGCCCTGATGGCGCTGGCGCATCTCGGCGCCGACGCTTCGAGCTTTGCACCTGCGCTGCATTGCATCGTCGCCGGTGTCGGCGAAGGCGGCCGGCACGGTCCCTACAAGGCGTATGAGTGGAACAAGATGAAGACCCCGACGCGCATCCTGGTCGGCGGCCCCGAGGTGACCTCGGCTTTCGTGCTGATGGGGCTGGCGCTGGCACGGGGTGTTATGATGCGGGGTGGAAGGGGCTAAGATTACCCTCCCCTGGAGGGGGAGGGTCGACGCGAATGAAATTCGCGGCGGGGTGGGGTGAAAGTCTTTCGTCTCGAACAGTACCCGTGTTGAGAGATCACCCCACCCTGTCTCACATTTCGCTTCGCTCAACGTGAGCCGACCCTCCCCCTCCAGGGGAGGGTAAGAAGAAGCGCCTCCTTCTGACGGGAAGTTGAAAGCCATGCGGTCCCAGAGCACTGGCAAGCCGGCCTCAATGTCCGCACAATCCGCGCAATGATTGTGCACATTTCCGCGCCGGGATTGCCCATGAAGTCTAAGATTTGGAAGTCCAGGATCTGGAATTCGAAGATTTGGCTTTGTGCCGTCTTGACGTTGTTGCTGCCGGCGATGGCGCACGCCGCCGACATCACCGGCGTCCCGAAAATCCGCCAAGGCGACCAGCTCCAGATCGGCAATACCCGCATTCGGCTCGGCGGCATCGACGCGCCGGCGGTGGACCAGCTCTGCCTCAACAACAAGGGCGAACGCTGGACCTGCGGCGTCGCGGCGCGTGACGAACTGATCAAGCATTTCGGCAACAAGAGCTGGACCTGCCGTACCCGCAGCGTCGATCGCCGCGGCCGCATTGTGGCGCGATGCGAGGTCGGCGGCGAGGACGTCCAGAAATGGATGGTCGCCAACGGCTGGGCGCTGGCGTTCACTCGTATTTCCCACGACTATGAGGCGGATGAAAAGGCCGCGCGCGAGGCCAAGGCCGGCATGTGGCAGGGCGCCTTCATCGCGCCGTGGGACTGGCGCGCCCGCAACAAGAAGACCGCCATTCTCGGCGCCGCCAAACCGCCCGAGAACGCCAGCACCATCCTGCAGGCATCCGCCTCCGGCTCGGTCGCGCCATCGCCCGACTGCACCATCAAGGGCAACGTCAACCGCTCGGGCGAGTGCATTTTCCACCAGCCCACCAGCCGCTGGTACGCGAAGATCGAGATGAAGATCAGCAAGGGCACGCGCTGGTTCTGCTCGGTCGAAGAGGCCGAAGCCGCGGGCTGCCGCGAGACCAAACGTTAGCGGTGCCCGGCACCCAACCCAGTAGCCCGCCACCCCGACAGCATCGCGGCGGGCTGCGCCGCGCGGTCACGCTGACGCTGTTCATCCTTTGCGGCTATGGCCTGCTCGCCTATCTGATCCTGCCCGGGCTGTGGACGCATTACGAGCACCAGAAAGGGCTTGCCGATTTGCCGATGGTGACGCGCACGGGACAAGGCATTCCCGGCGATCCCATGAATGTCGGCCTGATCGGCGACATCAGCGACGTGGTCTGCGCGATGCATCAGGCCGGCTGGTATCCGGCCGATCCGATCACGCTGAAATCATCGATCGAGATCGTAGGCAGCGTGCTGCTCGACCGCCCTTACAAGGATGCGCCGGTCAGCAATCTCTATTATCAGGAACGCCGCGAGGATCTGGCTTACGAAAAGCCGATCGGCGCCAGCGCCGATCGCCGCAACCACGTGCGCTACTGGAAGGTGCTGGACCAGGGCGAGGAAAAACGCCCGGTGTGGCTCGGCGCGGCGACGCAAGATCGCGGCGTCGGCGTCAGCAGATATACCGGCGCGGTGACGCATCACATCAGCGCCGATCTCGACGCCGAGCGCGCGCGGCTCAGCGCCGACCTCGCAAATGCCGGAATGGTGACCGCGAAATATCAGGTGACCGGGATCGGGCCGACGATTGCGGGCTATAATGGCGGCGGCGACCTCTATTACACCGACGGCGAGATCTGGGTGCTGCGGCTGGTCGAGGCATGCCGGAAGCGCGACGGCCCCGCGGTGACGATCCCGAGCCCACCGGCGACCGAGCTGAAGGATCAGATCTGGCATGCGATCGCGGGGGCAATGGGAAAATAAGCTGCCATTTGCCGCCATTGCCCGCGACAAACTCGGAGCAATTGCGCAAGGGAGCAACGCCAGGAAGCGATCCAGTCTTTTTGCGGCTCTGGATTGCTTCGCTGCGCTCGCAATGACGGTTTCAATCGATTATTGTCATGCTCCAGTCCTACCAAACCTCGGGCGCCTTGATTCCGCGTTCCGCCGATAAGGAATAAGAAAAATGACCGTTCGCGCGGGCCGGGAATTTCTGGCCATCCCCGGACCCACCACCATGCCCGACGAAGTGCTTCAGGCGATGCATCGTCCGGCGCTCGATATCTATTCCAAAGAGATGCTGGACCTGACGCACAGCCTGCTCGGCGATCTCTCCAAGCTGTTCGCGACCAAGGGCCACTCCTACATCTACATCGCTAATGGCCATGGCGCGTGGGAAGCGACGCTCTCCAACGTACTGTCGCGGGGCGACAAGGTGCTGGTGCTGGAAAGCGGCCGCTTCGCGATCGGCTGGGGCAATGCCGCGGCCGCGATGGGCGCTGAGGTCGAGGTGCTGAAAGGCGACTGGCGCCGCGCGATCCGCCCGGCCGAAGTCGAGGCGCGCCTCAAGCTGGACAAGGAGCACAAGATCAAGGCCATCGTCGCCGTGCAGATCGATACCGCTTCGGGCGCCCATAACGACGTCGAAGCGATCGGCAAGGCGATCAAGGCGTCGGGTCATCCCGCGCTGTTCATGGTCGACACGGTTGCCTCGCTCGGCTGCGTACCATTCGAGATGGACGCCTGGGGCATCGATGTCGCGATGTCCGGTTCGCAGAAGGGCCTGATGACTCCTCCGGGCCTCGGCTTCGTCGCCGCCAACGATCGCGCTCGCGAGGTGCACAAGAAGGCAAACCTGCGCACGCCCTATTGGGACTGGACCGAGCGCGAAGGCAGCGAGCATTACCGCAAATATGCCGGCACCGCGCCGGTGCATCTCTTGTTCGCGCTGCGCAAGGCGATCGATATGCTCCACGCCGAAGGCCTGGAAAATGCCTTCCTGCGCCACCGGCTGCTCGCCGAAGCGGTTCGCCGCGCGGTCGCGGTCTGGGCCGAGGGCCAGGTCATCGGCTTCAACATCGCGGAAGCAAACGAGCGCTCCAACACCGTGACGACGGTGACGGTGAACGGCCATGACCCCGCCGCGCTGCAGCGCTATTGCAAGGAAAAATGCGGCGTGGTGCTTGGGACCGGCATCGGCGACCTCTCCGGCCAGGCGTTCCGGATCGCGCATATGGGCCACGTCAACGCGCCGATGATCCTGGGCACGCTCGGCGTCATCGAAGTCGGACTCAACGCCCTCAACATCCCGCACGGCAAGGGCGGAACCGAAGCCGCGATCGAATGGCTCGGCGAAAGCGTGAGCGCGACAGCCTAATCACGGTTTCTGCGCGCTCGACGCCGTCTCTCTCACAATGTGAGAGAGATTCGAGGCGATGCGCTTCATTCAATCCAACTAACTTCCGACGCGGAAGCTTTCCCGCGCGTCATATTTAGTGCTTATACTGTATGCCAGAGAAAGCCGGGCGCAGACTCCGGTGCAAGAAACGTTGGAGGATTCCGATTGGCGTCCGTCGAATTGCGCGGCCTGACCAAGCGATTTGGATCGCTCGCGGTGGTCGATAACGTCTCGCTGCGGATCGATCATGGTCAGCTGGTTTGCCTGCTCGGACCATCGGGTTGCGGCAAGACCACCACGCTGCGGCTCATCGCGGGCTTTCTAGAACCCTCCGACGGCGAGATCCATGTCGGCGACCGGCTGGTGTCGTCGACGGCGCGGACGCTGCCGCCCGAACAGCGCAAGATGTCGATGATCTTCCAGAGCTACGCGCTGTGGCCGCATATGACGGTGACCGAGAATATCGTCTATGGACTGCGCCTGCGCAAACTGGATCGCGATATCATCGCAAAGAAACTCGCCGCGATCCTGGCGACGACGAAACTCGAAGCGCTGGCGCAGCGTTACCCCGGCGAACTCTCCGGCGGCCAGCAGCAGCGCGTGGCGCTGGCGCGCGCGCTGATCGTGGAGCCGGAAACGCTGCTGCTCGACGAGCCTTTGTCGAATCTCGACGCCAATCTGCGCGAAGAGATGCGGTTCGAGATCCGCCGGCTGCATGACGAATATCGCTACACCACGATCTACGTCACCCATGACCAATCGGAGGCGATGACCACGGCCGACATGATCGCGGTCATGAACGGTGGCAGGATCGACCAGCTCGGCACGCCCGAGGACATATATGCGCGTCCCGAATCCGAATTCGTCGCGCGCTTCATCGGCGCCAGCAACGTGATCAAAGGCACGGCGCGCGATGGCAATCATGTCGCGTTCGCGGGCGCGACCTTGCAGGTGGTCGGCGCGCCGCTCACGTCAGGCCAGAGCGCGCCGGTCGCAATCCGTCAGCACGATATCCAGCTTTCGACGCAGACGCCGGCGGCGCCGCTAAATGCGATCAAGGCCACGGTCACGCGGCAGGTCTATCTCGGCGTGGCGCGCGACTACATGGTGGAGGTGGCCGACGGCACCTCGCTGCGCGTCACCACGCCGACCGCGAACAATGTCGCCAAGGGAACCGAAGTCTGGCTCACCCTGCCGCCCGACCGCTGCCGGGCGCTCAGCCGATAAAGAGCCATCAGCCGACAAAGAACAAGAAGCGGAGGATGCAATGAAGCGAAAACTCTCAAGGCGCGAGGTGCTGCAGGGCTCGCTGAAGGCCTCGACGGCGCTGGCATTCGGAACCGTGTTCGCCTCGCCCGCCCGCGCGCAGGCGCCGCCGCCGGAAGCGATCACGCCACAGCTGATCGAGGCGGCGAAAAAAGAAGGCAAGGTGGTCTGGTACACCTCGATCGATCTGTCGGTATCCGAAAAGATCGCGGCCGCGTTCAAGGCGAAATTCGCCGGCATCGAGGTGCGGGTCGAACGCACCGGCGCCGAACGGGTGTTCCAGCGCATCGGCCAGGAATATGCCAGCAACGTACACGCCGTCGATATCGCGAACTCGTCCGATGCCGCGCATCTGCTGGCATGGAAGCGGCAGGGCATCCTGCTGCCTTATGTTCCGGAGGACGTCGCCAGGCATTACAAGCCCGAGCATCGCGATCCCGACGGCACGTTTGCCGGATTCCGCGCCACGCTGAGCCCGATCGCCTACAACACCAAACTGGTGAAGGCCGAAGAGGCGCCGGCGAGTTTCAAGGACCTGCTCGATCCCAAATGGAAGGGCAAGATCGTCAAGGCGCATCCCGGCTATAGCGGCACGATCCTGACCGCGACCTTCGAGATGGTTCGCGACATCGGCTGGGAGTATTACGAACAGCTCGCGAAGCAGAACATCATGCAGGTGCAATCGGCGACCGATCCGCCGAAGAAGCTGTCGCTCGGCGAGCGTAGCGTGATGGCCGACGGCACCGAGTACAATATCTTCCTGCTCAAGGAAGCCGGCCAGCCGGTCGAGGTGGTGTATCCCACCGAGGGCACACCGTTCATCGTCGGACCCAACGGCATCTTCAAGGCGGCGCCGAATCCCAATGCGGCAAAGCTGTTCCAGAACTATTGCTTCACGCCGGACGCACAGCGGATCATCATCGACGCCGGCGGCCTGCGATCGCTGCACGCCCAGGTGAAGGAACATACCGGCCGCAAGCCGCTCGCGGATATCAAGCTGATGAAGGAAGACGCCGCGGGCGCCGAGGCCCAGAGCGAGGAGATCAAGGCGCGCTACCAGAAGATCTTCCGTGTTTGATCCGTCATTGCGAGCCAACGGGTCGCGCGAATGCGCGCCCGATGACAGGCTCCGCGAAGCAATCCATTCACGGCATAATGGATAGATGGATTGCTTCGTCGCTTCGCTCCTAGCAATGACGACAAGAAACGATCAGGGAACCACGATGCGAAAACTTATCAACCGGCGCGATATCATCAAGGGCTCGGCCGCGCTCGCGCTCGGCACCGTGTTCGCGTCACCGGTGCGCGCCCAGGCGCCGGAACCGGTCGCGATCAACCCCGGCCTGATCGAAGCGGCCAAAAAGGAAGGCAAGGTGGTGCTGTATTCCTCGATGGACCTGCCGGTCGGCGAAAAGCTCGGCAAGGCGTTCGAGGCGGCCTATCCCGGCATCAGTGTGCAGATCGAGCGCTCCGGCTCGGAGCGGCTGTTCACGCGGATCGACCAGGAGTTCGCCAGCAACATCCGCGCCGCCGACATCATCAACACGTCGGACGCCTCGCACATCATCACCTGGAAGAAAAACGGCTGGCTGATGCCGTTCCTGCCGGAAGACGTTGCCAAGCATTTTCCGGAAACCCATCGCGATCCCGACGGAATGTCCGCGACCTCGCGTATCTACTTGTCGTCGATCGCCTACAACACCAACCTCGTAAAGCCCGAGGACGCGCCGAAGAGCTATGCGGACCTGCTCGATCCGAAATGGGCGGGCAAGATGGTCAAGGCTCATCCGTCCTATAGCGGCACCATTATGACCGCGACCTTCCAGCTGGTGCGTGAGCTGGGCTGGAGCTATCTCGAAAAACTATCGAAGCAGCGCGTGATGCAGGTGCAATCCTCGACCGATCCACCGAAGAAGCTCGCGCTCGGCGAACGTGCGGTGATGGCCGACGGCAATGAGTACGGCGTCGTGCTTCTGAAGGAGGCCGGCCAGCCGGTCGAGCCGCTATATCCAACCGAGGGCACGCCGACGATCTCGGGGCCAACCGCAATCTTCAAGACCGCACCCCATCCGAACGCGGCAAAACTGTTCCAGGCATGGCTACACACGCGCGAGATCCAGCAATTCTTCGTCGACTACACCGCGCAATATTCGGTTCATCCGCAGGTGCAATCGAAACCGGGGCGCCGCAAGCTTTCCGACATCAAGCTGATGAAGGAAGACGCTGTTGGCGTCGAGGCGATGACGGAAGAGATCAAGACGCGGTATGCGAAGTTGTTTCGGGTGTGACGGCCCAGTTCGGACCAATTTGCTGTTGTCATTCCGGGGCGATGCGAAGCATCGAACTACGGTGCGCAACTGCGCACCTGAGAATCTCGAGATTCCGGGTTCGCTTCGCGCCCCGGAATGACAGGATAGAGAGATAAATGACCATCGCCGACACCGCTCCCGCCAAGACAAAACTCGACTGGACCAAACCTATCCTGTGGCTGTTCGCGGCCGTCATGATCGTGCTGATCGTGATGCCGATGTCGTGGCTGGCGGTGTATGCCTTCACCGACAAGGCACGCAACCCGACGCTGCAGAATTTCGTCAAGCTGTTCACCGATCCGGATTTCCTCGATCCCCTGCTGACCACCGCGATCATCGCGACCACGTCGGCGACGATCTGCTGCATGATCGCCGCCCCGATCGGCTGGCTGGTGTCGCGCACCGACATGCCGGGACGGCAGACCATCCGCGCGCTGGTCACCGCCTCGTTCGTGACGCCGCCGTTTCTCGGCGCGGTGGCCTGGGAACTGCTGGCCGCGCCGAACAGCGGGCTATTGAACCAGCTCTATCGGTTCCTGACCGGCGCCGAATCGGGCACGCATCTCTTCAACATCTATTCGCTGACCGGCATTATCTTCGTGATCTCCTGCTACACGTTTCCGTTTGTGTTCGTGCTGGTCGCCAACGCGCTCGACAACATGCCGGGCGAGCTCGAAGACGCTTCCGCCATCCTCGGCGGCAAGGCGTGGACCACGGCGCGGCGCGTCACGATCCCCCTGGCGCTGCCGGCACTGGTCGCCGGCGCGTTGATCGCTTTCCTGCAGGCGATGACGCTGTTCGGATCGCCCGCGATCCTGGCGCTGCCGGCCGGCTTCCACACCATGACCACCAAGATCTGGAGCCTGTTCCAGTATCCGCCCAAGCCCGAACTCGCCGCGGCGGCCGCGGTGCCGCTGTTGCTGCTGACGATCCTGCTGCTGCAGGGCCAGAAATTCCTGCTCGGCCGCCGCGGCTACTCTGTGGTGGGCGGCAAATATGGCGCACCACGCCCGATCGAAATGAAGGCTTGGCGCTGGGTGGCGCTGGCATTCTGCCTGATCGTGCTGCTCAACCCCGTGTTCCTGCCCTATCTGGCGCTGCTCAACGCCGCATTCTCGCCGAACGCAACCACGCTGGTGACACCCGCGACCGCGACGCTGCACAACATCGTATTCGTGTTCACCGAATTGTCGTCGACCCAGCTCGCGCTCAAGAACACCGTGATCCTGGGCGCCTCGACCGCGACCATCGGCACGTTACTGGCGCTGGTCATCGCCTATGTCACGACGCGGCGCGTGATCTCGGGGCATCGCTTCCTCGGCTTTCTCGCCACCGCCCCGATCGCGGTGCCCGGCATCGTGCTCGGTGTCGGCCTGTTCCTGAGCTACACGCGGCCGCCCTTCGTGCTGTACGGCACGCTGTGGATCCTGCTGCTGGCGTTTCTCACCATCAACCTGCCGTCGGCCTATCAGCAGTTGCAGGCGGCGTTCGCGACCATTCACCCCGAACTCGAAGACGCCAGCCGCATCCTCGGCGCGACGCGGCTGCAGTCGCTGCGCCAGATCACCGCGCCGTTGCTGCGCACCGGCGTGATCGCGACCTGGTGCTTCATCTTCATCGGCGTGATGCGCGAATTGTCGGCGGCGATCGTGCTGTTTACGTCGCAGACCAAGGTGCTGTCGGTGCTGATCTACGACCTCAACGAAAGCGGCGACCTCGCCGCGATCGCGGTGCTCGGCATCGCGATGCTGATCATCACCTTCGCGGTGGTGCTCGCTGTCAACCGCATCCCGGGCGGCAACGCCGCCGCGCGGTTAAGGAATAGCTGACCCTCGATAAAATCGTCAATGGCGCGTCGCCGCTGACGTCCATCGGCTATAACGTGGGTCGACCGTTTGTTGCCCGATGCCGGTACGGATGTGACCGAAAAGCTGCGCATGAAAACGCCCGCCAGCCTCCGCGAGTACGAGCGGCGAATCAATCGCGTTATCGACCATGTGCAAGCCCACCTTGTCGGCGATCTCACGCTCGATCGACTGGCCGATATCGCGGCGTTTTCGCCGTTCCACTTCCATCGGGTTTTTACCTCGATCACCGGCGAGACTCTCGCTGACTTCATCCGCCGCACGCGCCTCGAGCGTGCCGCCGCCGCGCTCCTGCGAGCGCCGGACGCCAACGTTCTCGGCATCGCGCTCGAATACGGCTTCTCGTCGGCCGCGACCTTCGCGCGCGCGTTCAAGGCGCATTTCGGCATGAGCGCAACACGGTGGCGCGGAGATGAAGGGCGGAAATGGCGGGAGGTGCATCGGCGTCGGAACAAACAGGCAAAGCCGAAGCGCAAACCAGGTCAATCACAGCGCAAGAATCGCAAAGCATCCATCGAACGCATCCGGCATCGTCCCGCAACTGGCACCGAAGGGAGCGCAATGCGGGTCAAGGTGATGGAAATTCCGCCGTACCGGATCGCCTATATGCGTCACGTCGGGCCCTACGGCACCAGCGGCGGCATCTCCCCGCTATGGGCCAGATTGATGCGCTGGGCAGCCATCCGCGAGCTGCGGCACCCCGCGATGCTCACGGTCGGCATCGGCCACGATGCGCCGAGCATCGTTGCACCGGACAGGCTGCGCTATGACGCCGGCCTTATCGTCGGCAACGATTTCAAGCCTGACCGCGCCATCAACGTGGCCGACCTGCCCGGCGGCAAATACGCAGTCATGCTCTTTCAGGGTTCGGCCGCCGTCATCACCGAGGCGTGGGACAGGCTGTACACAATCTGGCTGCCAGGCAGCGGCTATCAACCCGAGGACAGGCCGCGACTGGAACTTCGGCGCGGTTACGATTTCTCTACCGCGAACCTGCGCTGCGAGCTCTGTCTTCCAATCAGGCCGTTGTAGAAGCCCCGGAGACATCATGTACAAGCTGCTCATCGGCCTGCTTGCCTTACTCGTCGTGGCCGCGATGATCCCTGTTGCCGTGATTTCGTTCGACGCACCGAGAGCCCCGCCGGTGATGGCCGCCATGGCGGCGCCGTCAAAGCAGGCCAGCTCTGACTTTCCGGCGCCCCGGCAATTCCGAGCGCGGGACGGCGCCAACCTGCAATACTACGCCTACCCTGCGGGACCTGAGAAAGTCGCCATCCTGATCCACGGCTCGGCGGGCCCCGGGACCAGCATGCACATCCTCGCTGAATCGCTCCGCACCGCCGGCGTTACGGTCTATGTGCCGGATATACGAGGTCATGGCGGCTCGGGACGGCGCGGCGACATCGATTATATCGGGCAGATCGATGACGATCTCGCCGACTTCGTCGCAGCGCTTGGGACAGCGAAGAGCGGCGAGACCCGCACGCTGCTGGGATTCTCCGCCGGGGCCGGATTCGCCATCCGTATCGCCGGCGGCCGCTATGGCCTGCTGTTTAATCGCTATGTGCTGCTATCGCCGACCACGCTCTCGGACGCGCCAACCTTGCGACCGAACGCCGGCGGCTGGGTAAGCGTTGCCGTTCCGCGCATCATCACGATTGCTTTGCTCGGCCGCGTCGGCATTCACTGGTTCGACGGGCTTCCAGTCATCCGCTACGCGATATCGCCCGAGATGGCGCGCTGGTTGACCGACAGCTATTCGTATCGGCTGGCGACAAATTTCGGCGCAGGACGTCAGTATCAGGCCTATCTGCAGAACATCCGCCGTCCCGCCGCGCTGCTGGTTGGAGATGCCGACGAGCAGGTGATCGCATCTCAATACGCCCCGCTGTTGCAGCGTCTTGGCGTGAATATCCCGGTTACCATTGTACCTGATATGACGCACACTGACATGATCAGGAATCCCAAGGCCATTCGGGCGATTGTCGGCGCGGTCTCGGCACCGTAACGGCACGGCTCAAGGCGTGCCGCCCTGGCGCTCCACCCGATACGCGTCGATCTGCAAACGAACTGATGGCTTCCGTCTGGCAATTCGCCATCTCGACCCGATATAAGGGCGGATGCGAACGAACTTCCAGAACCAGACGAGGATCGCTTGACCCAACCAACGACCAAAGGCCGTTCAATGCAGGCGCCGGTGGCGCCGCGCCGCACGCATTCGTTCACCACCCACGGCATCACGGTGACGGACGATTATGCGTGGCTGAAGGACGCCAAATGGCAGGAGGTGCTGCGCGACCCCTCGATCCTGGACGCCGACATCAGGCAGTATCTGGAAAGCGAAAACGACTACACCGAGAGCCTGCTCGGCCACACCTCGCCGCTGCAGAAGAAGCTGGTCGCGGAGATGCGCGGGCGCATCAAGGAAGACGATTCCAGCGTGCCGTCGCCGGATGGCCCGTTTGCCTACTTGCGGAAATTCCGCGAGGGCGGCCAGCACGAGATGTACGGCCGCACCCCGCGCGATGGCGGCGACGTTGAGATCGTGCTCGACGGCGATGCGCTGGCGGCATCCCACAGCTATTTCAAGTTCGGCGGCGCGCGGCATTCGCCTGACCATAAATTGCAGGCGTGGAGCGCGGACACGAAGGGCTCGGAATATTTCTCGATCCGTGTGCGCGACTGGGCGAGCGGCAAGGACTCTGACGACCTCGTCGAGGAGACCGATGGCGGCGTGGTCTGGAGCACGGACGGACAAAGCTTCTTCTACGTCAAGCTCGACGACAACCACCGGCCGATGCAGGTGTGGCGGCATCGCTTAGGCACCCAGCAGGCGGACGACAAGCTGATCTATGAGGAACGGGATTCCGGCTGGTTCACCCATCTGCATGAGAGTTCCAGCGGACGCTTTTGCGTGATCGCCGGCGGCGACCACGAGACATCCGAGCAGCGCCTGATCGATCTGGCGTATCCCGAGACGCCGCCACGGCTGGTCGCGGCTCGCGAGGAAGGCGTGCAATATTCGATCGCCGACCGCGGCGACGAGCTGTTCATCCTCACCAACGCCGATGACGCGATCGACTTCAAGGTGATGAGCGCGCCGCTGGCTGCGCCGGAGCGCGCGAACTGGCGTGATTTGATCCCGCATCGCGAGGGCATCTATGTGCTCGATGTCGAGCTTTACGCCGGCCACATGGTGCGGCTGGAGCGCGCCAACGCGTTGCCCGCGATCATCATCCGCGATCTCACGACGGGTGAAGAACACGCCATCGCCTTCGATGAAGCCGCCTATTCGCTCGACACCATGGGCGGCTATGAATTCGAAACCACGAACTTACGGTTTTCCTATTCGTCGATGACGACGCCCTCGGAAGTCTATGATTACGACATGGCGACGCGAACGAGAGTGCTGCGCAAGCGCCAGGAGATTCCGTCCGGCCACAACCCGGCCGACTACGTCACCACCCGCATCATGGCGACGGCGCATGACGGCGCCAAAGTGCCGGTCTCGATCCTGCATCGCAAGGATCTCGTGCGCGACGGCAACGCACCGCTGCTGCTGTACGGCTACGGCTCCTACGGCATGGCGATGCCGGCCTCGTTCGCGGCCAACCGGCTGTCGCTGGTCGATCGCGGTTTTGTCTATGCGATCGCGCATATCAGAGGCGGCGCCGACAAGGGTTGGGGCTGGTATCTCGACGGCAAGCGCGAAAAGAAGACCAATACGTTCGACGATTTTGCGGCGGCAGGCCGCGCGTTGATTGAGGCCAAATACACCAGCGCAAAGCGCATCGTCGGCCATGGCGGCAGCGCCGGCGGCATGCTGATGGGTGCGGTCGCCAACCGCGCCGGCGAATTGTTCGCCGGCATCGTCGCGGAAGTGCCGTTCGTCGACGTGCTGAATACGATGCTCGACGACACGCTGCCGCTGACGCCGCCGGAATGGCCGGAATGGGGCAACCCGATCGAGAGCGAAAGAGATTTCCGCACCATCCTGTCCTATTCGCCCTACGACAATATCGCGGCCAAGGACTATCCGCTGATCCTCGCGATGGGCGGCTTGACCGATCCGCGCGTCACCTATTGGGAGCCGGCGAAATGGATCGCGCGATTGCGCGCGACCATGAAGGGTGGCGGCCCGGTGCTGCTCCGCACCAATATGGGAGCCGGCCATGGCGGCGCGTCGGGGCGCTTCAACCGGCTCGACGAGGTCGCGATCGCCTATGCGTTCGCGCTGTGGGCGGTGGGATTGGCGGATAGAGCGGAGGTGTGATGTGAGGCCGTGTCCCGGACGCGGTACAGCGTGAAACGGTGCTCCGCAGAGCCGGGACCCACGCTTGAGTTACAGATGTATGGACCCCGGCTCTCCAGCGCACCGTTTCACGCTGCGCTGCGTCCGGGGAACGCACACTGTCCGTAGTCGATTTACGGCAGCGTGTACGCCGTTTTCACCGTCGTATAAAACTCCGCCGCGTAGCGGCCCTGTTCGCGGGCGCCGAAGCTGGAGCCTTTTCGGCCGCCGAACGGCACGTGGTAATCGACGCCGGCGATCGGCAGATTGACCATCACCATGCCGGCTTCGGAATTGCGCTTGTAGTCGCTGGCGTATTTCAGGCTGGTGGTGCAGATGCCGGATGACAGGCCGAAGTCGGTGTCATTCGCGGTCGCCAGCGCTTCGGCATAATCCTTGACCCTGATGACCGCGGCCACCGGCCCAAAAATTTCCTCGCGCGCGATCCGCATGGTGTTGCTCACGTCGGTGAACAGCGCCGGCTGCAGATAGAAGCCGGGCGCATCGCGGTTGAGGCGCTCGCCACCGAATGCGAGTTTTGCACCCTCATCCTTGCCGATCGAGATATATTTGAGATCCTGATCGAGCTGGCTCTGATCGACGACGGGACCGATATCGGTGCCGGCCTTGACGGCGTCGTCGATCTTCAGGCCACGCATCCGCTCGGTGAGGGCCTCGACGAATTTGTCGTGGATCCCGGCGGTGACGATCAGGCGCGAAGCGGCGGTGCAGCGCTGGCCGGTGGAAAAGAACGCGCTATTGGCGGCGCATTCCACGGCGACCTTCAGGTCTGCGTCGTCGAGAACGACCAGCGGATTCTTGCCGCCCATCTCCAACTGAAACTTCTTCATCGGCCGCGAGGCGATGCAGGCCGCCGCGACTTTCTGACCGGTGGAAACGGACCCCGTGAAACTGATGGCCGCGACATCAGGATGCTCCAGCAGGACCGCACCGACTTCGGAGCCGCGCCCGAGCACGAGGTTGAGCACGCCCTTGGGCAGGCCCGCGCGGTGCAGGATATCGACCAGCGCCCACGACGAGCCCGGCACGAGGTCGGCGGGCTTGATCACCACGGTGTTGCCATAGGCCAGCGCCGGCGCGATCTTCCAGGCCGGTATCGCGATCGGGAAATTCCACGGCGTGATCAGGCCGACGACACCGAGCGCCTCGCGCGTGATCTCGATGTCGATGCCGGGGCGCACCGAGGCGAGCTTCTCGCCCGCCATCCGCAGGCATTCGCCGGCGAAGAACGCAAAGATCTGCCCGGCGCGCGCGACTTCGCCAATGCCTTCCGGCAGCGTCTTGCCTTCCTCACGCGACAGCAGCCGGCCCAGTTCGTCCTTGCGCGCGAGGATTTCGTCCGACGCCTTCTTCAAGATGTCGTAGCGCACCTGCGGCGTCGACCGCGACCAGGCCGGGAATGCGGCTTTTGCAGCTGCTATCGCGGCCTCGGCTTGCGCGCGCGTGCCGCGCACCGCCTGGCCGACAATGTCCTTGGTATCGGATGGGTTGACGTTGGGCGCGCGGGCGCCATCGGACAGCCATTCGCCGTCGATCAGATTGTTGAACATCAGCATGATGTGGACTCACTGTTGGAGAAAAAAACGTTCGGTGCCAGCCGGCGGCATATTACCGCCCGTTGGCCTTGCGCCAAGCCGCAAAATCCTTCGGCGTCTGCTCGTCGGTTGCCGGATAGAGGCCGAGGATCGAACGGCCCTTGCGCACTTCCTCGGTAACAAAATCCTCGAACGCGGTCATCTCGACCGCCTCGTCGGCGATTTCGTCGGCAACATGCGCGGGAATCACGATCACGCCGTCGCTGTCGCCGAGAATGACGTCGCCGGGGAACACCGGCGCGTCGCCGCAGCCGATCGGCACGTTGATCTCGATCGCCTGGTGCAGCGTCAGATTGGTCGGTGCGCTCGGCCGCTGGTGGTAGGCGGGAAAGCCGAGCGCGGCGATTTCGGCCGAATCGCGGAAGCCGCCGTCGGTGATGACGCCGGCCGCGCCGCGCTTCATCAACCGCGTCACCAGGATAGCGCCGGCCGAAGCCGCGCGCGCATCCTTGCGGCTGTCCATCACAAGCACCGCGCCGGGCGGGCAGTCCTCGATCGCCTTGCGCTGCGGATGGGCACGGTCGCGGAACACCTCGATCTTGTTGAGATCCTCCCGCGCCGGCATGTAGCGCAGCGTGAAGGCTTCCCCGACCAGCACCGGCTGATTTGGCCCGAGCGGATGCACATCCTGGATCATCTGGATACGGAAACCGCGCTTGAACAGCGCGGTGGCGACGGTGGCGGTGGAGACGGTTTTGAGTTTGTTGCGGGTGGCGTCGCTCAGTTTTGTCATGGTTTCATCATCCCAGTTATTCCGTCATTCCGGGGCGCGAAGCGAACCCGGAATCTCGAGATTCCGGGCCTGGTCCTTCGGACCATCCCGGAATGACGGTGGTAATCAATCACACCGCCCCATGCGCTTCCACGTAAAGCGCGTACACGGAGTGGCAGCTCGTCATATAGAGGCGGTTGTTCTTCGGTCCACCGAAACAGAGGTTGGCGCAACGCTCCGGCAGCCGGATGAACGCCAGCGGCTTGCCTTCGGAGTTGAACACCATCACGCCATCGAGGTCTTCCGACTTGCCCTTCAGTTGATACACCTTGCGGCCGCCAACGTCAGCGGGATCCGGCTGCAGCGCGCCGTTGCTGCCCCAGCCGCACCACAGATTGCCGTCGCGATCGACCCGGAAGCCATCGAGCGCGCCCTGGTCGGCGGCGTCGATCAGCTTATTGCGACTGCCGAGCGTGCCATCGTCCTTGACGTCGTAGGCCCAGATGCTGCGGTTGGGGCTTCCCTTCCACTCGACCACATAAAGCTTCTTTTCGTCGGGCGAGAACGCCAGGCCGTTCGGATTGACGATGTCGGTGATGACGGCCGATATCTTGCCGTCCTTGGCGATGCGGTAGACGTTGGTGGTGGCCTGTTCGGGCTTCTCCTTCTTGCCCTCCCACTCGCCATTGATGCCGAACAAGGGATCGGTGAACCAGATACTGTCGTCGGACTTCACCACGACGTCGTTCGGCGCGTTCAGCCGCTTGCCCTCGAACTTGTCGGCCAGCACCGTGATCTTGCCGTCCTTCTCGGTGCGGGTGACGCGGCGGGTCACCGAATGCTCGCAGGTGACGAGGCGGCCCTGGCGGTCGCGCGTGTTGCCGTTGGCATAGTTGGCGTTAGCGCGGAACACGCTGGTCTGGCTGGTCTTCTCGTCGAACTTCATGATGCGATTATTGGGGATGTCACTCCACAGGAGATAGCCTCCCTCGGGAAAATAGGCCGGGCCTTCGGCCCAACGCATCCCGGTAGCGACCTGTTCGATCGTAGACGAATAGATCCGGTATTTTGCAAAGCTTGGATCGAGGATTTGCACCGACGGATCGGGATAGCGCTGGTTCATCGTGAACGGGAATGATTGCGCACCTGCGGCACGCGAGAGAAGCGTGGTGACCGCGGTGGCGCCGGTTGCGGCGAGGATGTTGCGTCGTGTGATGCTCATGGGTGGTCCTCCCTGGGATGTTTTTTGCTTGGTATCGGTTCTCTCTTGTCATTCCGGGGCGATGCGCAGCATCGAACCCGGAATCTCGAGGTTCCGGGTTCGCGCTGCGCGCGCCCCGGAACGACGGCGTCAGTAAATCGACGGCTCCCCCACCGGCTTGCCAAAACCGGTTTCAAGAAAATCGAAATCGCAGCCTTCGTTGGCCTGCTTGATGTGCTTGGTGAACATCCAGCCATAGCCGCGCTCGAACCGGCGTTCCGGCGCTTTCCATTCGGCGCGGCGCTTTGCAAGCTCCGCCTCCGGCACATCGAGGTTGATGGTGCGGGCGTTGACGTCGAGCGTGATGCGATCGCCGTTCTTCACCAGCGCCAGCGGACCGCCGATATAGGATTCCGGCGACACATGCAGGATACAGGCGCCGTAGCTGGTGCCGCTCATGCGCGCATCCGACAGCCGCACCATGTCGCGCACGCCCTGCTTTACCAGCTTGGTCGGGATCGGCAGCATGCCCCATTCCGGCATCCCGGGCCCGCCCTGCGGCCCGGCATTGCGCAAGATCAGCACGTGATCCGCGGTCACATCGAGATTGGGATCGTCGATCGCCTTCTTCATCGAGGGATAATCGTCGAACACCAGCGCCGGTCCCGTGTGCTTGAGAAAGCGCGGCTCGCAGGCCGAGGGTTTTATCACGCAGCCATCGGGCGCAAGGTTGCCCTTGAGCACCGCGAGCGCGCCTTCGGCATAGATAGGGTCGTTCACGGTGCGGATGACGTCGTCATTATAAACTTCGGCGCGGGCGATGTTCTCGCCGAGCGTCTGGCCGGTCACGGTCATGACGTCGAGGTGCAGGTGCTCCCTGATGCGGCTCATCAGGCCCGGCAAACCGCCGGCATAGAAGAAATCCTCCATCAGATATTTGTCGCCGCTCGGCCGCACATTGGCGATCACAGGCACCTTGCGGCTGGCGATCTCGAAATCATCGAGCCCGATATCCTGGCCGGCGCGGCGGGCCTGCGCGATCAGATGGATGATCGCATTGGTCGAGCAGCCCATCGCCATCGCCACCGTGATCGCGTTCTCGAAGGCTTTGCGGGTCTGGATCTTGTTTGGCGTCAAATCCTCCCACACCATCTCGACGATGCGGCGACCGCATTCCGAGGCCATGCGGATATGTCCGGCGTCGGCGGCCGGGATCGAGGATGCGCCCGGCAAGGTCATGCCGATCGACTCGGCGATCGCCGTCATGGTCGAGGCGGTGCCCATGGTCATGCAGGTGCCGTAGCTGCGGGCGATGCCGGCCTCGACATCGACCCAATCCTTGTCGGAGATTTTCCCGGCGCGCCGCTCGTCCCAGAATTTCCAGGCGTCCGAACCAGAGCCTAGCGTCTTGCCCTTCCAGTTGCCGCGCAGCATCGGCCCCGCCGGAAGATAGATCGTCGGCAGGCCCATGCTGGTGGCGCCGAGCAGAAGGCCCGGCGTGGTCTTGTCGCAGCCGCCCATCAGCACGACGCCGTCGACGGGATGGCCGCGCAATAATTCCTCCGCGTCCATCGCCAGCATGTTGCGATAGAGCATCGTTGTCGGCTTCAGGAACGATTCCGACAGCGACAGCGCCGGCAGCTCCATCGGAAAACCGCCGGCCATCAGGATGCCACGCTTGACGTCGTCGACGCGGGATTTGAAATGCATGTGGCAGGGCTGCGCGTCCGACCAGGTGTTCAAAATCGCAATGACGGGACGGCCCTTCCATTCCTCCGGCGCGTAGCCCATCTGCATCGCGCGGGAGCGGTGGCCGAAGGCGCGCAGATCGTCGGGCGCGAACCAGCGCGCGCTGCGAAGCTGGTCGGGGGTCTTGTTTTTGCTGCTCATGATTGAGTACCCCATTTCTGGACGGTGTTGCGCTCGATGGTGCGGAAGATCAGGTTTTCCACGATCAAGCCAATGATGATCACCGTCAACAGGCCGGCGAAGACAGCAGGTATGTCAAGCAGATTGCGGTTTTCGAAGATGAACCAGCCGAGCCCGCCCTGCCCCGACGACACGCCGAACACCAGTTCGGCGGCAATCAGCGTGCGCCAGGCGAACGCCCAGCCGATCTTCAGGCCGGTCAGGATCGAGCCGAACGCCGCCGGAATCAGGATCCGCGCCACGTAAGGCAGCCCGCGCAGGCCGTAATTGCGGCCGACCATGCGCAGCGTGTTCGACACGCTCTTGAAGCCGGAATGGGTGTTGAGCGCGACCGGCCACAGCACCGAATGGATCAGCACGAAGACGAGGCTGCCATTGCCGAGCCCGAACCAGATCAGCGCCAGCGGCAGCAGCGCGATCGCCGGCAGCGGGTTGAACATCGCGGTCACGGTTTCGAGGAAATCCGTGCCGATGCGGGTGGAGATCGCCAGAATGGTGAAGATCGCGGCGAGAATGATGCCGGCGCTGTACCCCATGAACAGCACCTTCAGCGACGCCCAGGCGCGCAGCGGGATCGTGCCGTCGCGCACCTTCTCGAACATGGTCACGATGGTGTCGTGAAAGGTCGGGAACAGCAGCGGATTGTCGAGGTAAGTGCCGTAGACTTCCCAAACCACCGCGAGGAAGAGGATGATTACGGCTTTGCGAACGAAGCCGTCGTTCCACAACAGCTCCAGCACCGTCAGCTTACGCTCAACCTCTACCGATGCGGCTGCGGCCGAGGTGTCGCGCATCAAAATTTTCGCTTCGCCCATCGAACGCTCAATCCTTTTGTTTGAGCATGATCTCCGCGCAAACGCGTTCCGCGTTTGTCGCGAGGGAAAACCGGTACCCACTTTTCCGGATCATGCTCTAATGTACCGCGGCGGCTTCGTTGTCCGCGTTCGAAAACAGCAGATCGTGAATCTGCTTTTCGAGCCGGGCGGCGCTGCCGTCTTCGCTGGAGACCTGATCGACGTCTGTTATTTCGGCCTTGACCCGTCCGGGATGCGGCGACAGCAGCAGGATCCGGTTGCCGATCTTGATCGCTTCCGCAATCGAATGGGTGACGAACAGCACGGTGAATTTGGTTTCCGACCAGAGCTGCAGCAGTTCGTCCTGGCAGGTGCGACGCGTCAGCGCATCGAGCGCGGCGAACGGCTCGTCCATCAAGAGGATATCCGGCTCCATCGCCATACCGCGCGCGATCGCGACGCGCTGCTTCATGCCGCCCGAGAGCGTATGCGGATAGGAATCGACGACGCGGGTGAGGCTGACCTTCTCGATGTAGGCGCGGGCGCGAACCTCGGCCTCCTTGCGCGGCAGCCGCCGCGTCATCAGAAGCGGGAACATGACGTTTTCCAGCACGGTCTTCCAGGGCAGCAGCTGGTCGAACTCCTGGAAGATCATCATGCGGTCAGCGCCGGGCTCCGTGATCTCGCGGCCCGAGATCCGCATCTTGCCTTCGCTCGGCGTCATGTAGCCACCGACCGCCTTCAGCAAGGTCGACTTGCCGCAACCGGAGGGACCGAGCAGCACGAAACGATCGGAACGATCGACCGTAAAACTGACCCGCTCGGTCGCGGTCACCACCGCGCTCGAAGTCTTGTAGCGCAGCGTTACGTCGCTGACGTCGAGAAGCGCCGTCATCGCGTCAATTGCCCTTCAGGTCATGCGCCATCGGCAGGTAATATTCGGTCCACGCCTTGGGCTGGGTCTTCAGCGTACCGACCTTGAACAGATGGTTGGCGAATTTCATGGTGCCCTGCGGCTGCAGGTTCCACTCCATCATGCCGGGCTCCTTGAGCCAGGCCAGCAGATCTTCGGCGCTGGTCTTGTCGCCGGTGACTTCCTTGTAGATATCCACCGCCGCCTTGGTGTCGCTGCGGATCAGATCCTGCGCTTCCTTGGTGGCATCGCGCACCGCCTGGACAATCTTGGGATTGGCGTCGGCGAATTTGGTTGTCGTGAAGAACTGCGCCTGGCTCAGCGGCCCGCCCATCACGTCGGGCGAGGACAGCACGACATGGGCGCCGGGCACGTTCTTCAGTTCGAGGAACGTAAAGGGCGGGATCGCGAAATGGTTGCGAACCTCGTGCTGGGCGTTGGTCATCGCGACATAGGCATCGGGATGGCCGAGCTGCACAGTGTTGGGATCGAGCTTCGACCATTGGTCGGCGCCGAACAACTCGGCGGCCGCGATCTGCAGCACGATCGCCTGGGTCGAGACTTTCACGGTCGGCACCGCAATCTTGTCGTTGGGGCCGATATCTTTCAGCGACTTGATGTTGGCGTCGCGGCTGATCAGCGTCATCGGCTGTGCTGACGTCGCAACGATACCCTTGACGCCGCCGCGGGTGCGATCCCACAGCAGCAGCAGATTGCCGGTGCCGGTGTTGAGGATGTCGACGCCCCCCGCAAGCAGCGCGTCGGTCTGGGCGCCGCCGCTGTTGAAGCTGAGCCACTTGGTGGTGATGCCCGCAAGGCCCAGCGCCGCGGCGTGCTTTTCGATCAGCTTTTGCTTTTCCATGATGTGCGAGGGCATGTAGAAAATGCCGGGCTGCCGCGACAGCGCGATCTCGCTTTTCTGTTGCGCCAGCGCGGGCGCGCCCGACAGCGCCATTCCGAGTGCCGCGATTGCGCCTGCAGCGGCGCGCCACATCATGCTCTTCATCGTTGGTTTCCTCCGGCGGTCTCTACGCATTGACGCCCTCAAGGAGATGCACTAATATATTAGTGTATTTGAGGCAAGCACCTTCTGAAAGGACCGTTGTTCCGATGGGTCCAACGCCAATCGCCGCCCGCCGCGCCGCACCGCGTTCCCCCGAGCGGCTCGACCGCGACCGGCAGGCTGCGCCCCAGGTATTCGAGCGCCTGCGCGGCATGATCATTTCGCTGGAGCTGCCGCCGGGATCGCCGCTGTCGCGGGCCGCTTTGGCCGGGCAGTTCGGAATCAGTTCGACGCCAATCCGGGACGCCCTGATGCGGCTCGAAGAGGAAGGCCTGGTCGACGTGTTCCCGCAATATGCGACCGTGGTCAGCCGGGTCGATGTGCGATTGGCCCAGCAAGCGCATTTCCTGCGGCAGGCGGTGGAGCTGGAGATCGTGCGCGGGTTGGCGATCCGCCATGACGAAGCCTTCGTCGCCGAGCTGAATGGAACAATCGTGCGCCAACAGCAATTCGCCAAGGCCGGCGAGTTCGAGAAATTCATGGCCGCCGACAATGAATTCCACGCCCAGCTCTATACGGCGGCCGACAAGCAGGACATCTGGGCGCTGGTGCGCAGCCGCAGCGGCCATATCGACCGGCTGCGCCGGCTGCATCTGCCCTCCCCCGGCAAGGCTCAGGACATCGTGCGGCACCACAGGCTGATCGCCAAGGCGATCGACGCCGGCGATCCAGACGGGGCGCAGAAGCATCTGCGCACCCATCTGTCGGGAACGCTCAGCGAACTCGCCCAGATCCGGGCGCGGTATCCGGAATATCTGAGCGACTGAACGCCGCAGATTAATCCGCGCCATCAGGACGAATCGGCTCCGTTGCGGCAGCAAATTGCTCGCTGTCTACCCGACAACACGCGGATATGCGGTTTTCGGCAGGAACATCTGCAGCCGGGAAACCGTTGCAGGAGAACAAGGTTTCAGCGAAAATCGCAACCTGCCGTTGACCTGATTCCAGCGGGCGCCCGGAGAACCTTCTTTTGGCAAGAATATTGATAGTAGACGACGATACCGCGGTGCAGGCCACGGTCCGCCTATTGCTCGAGCGCGCAGGCCATAGCGTGGTCACCGCCGGTGACGGCCGTAAAGGGCTTGCGCTGTTCGAAAAGGAAGATTTCGATCTGCTGTTTCTCGACATCTTCATGCCGGGAATGGACGGGTTCGAGACCATGCGGCTGGTTCACCAGCTGCGGCCACTGATACCGATCGTCGTGATCTCGGGACGGCCGATATCTTCGGAAGAAGGCGCCGCCCCCGACTTCCTGACCATGGCGACCAAGCTTGGCGCCGTCTCCAGTCTGCAGAAACCGTTCAAACCGGCGGCCCTGCTGGCGATGGTCACGAACTGCCTGGAGGCCGCCAAACGCCTGTCGTCAAGTTCATCCCATGCCCCCGGCGGAGTTGCTTCCTGCCCGTAATGCGAAATAGCATTACCGGGTTCGCCCAGCCGCTTGCCCGGGATGAACGGGAGGGCGAACGAATCAAAAAATGACGCTCACAACCAGGCTTGCCATCGCCATGATTGCGTTGGTCGCGCTCGCGGTTTCCGCGGTCGGCTGGCTGAGCTATCGCAGCCTGGAACAGGCGCTGCTGCTGCGCGCCCGAGACCGCATCGAGACGCATTCGCGGCAGGTGGCGACCGACCTCGAATATTACGCAGCCAGTGCGACCGGAGATGTCGCGGGCTTCCGTTCGGCAGCGGCGTTGCGGGGACTGATCCGCGCCCGAAGGGCGGGCGGCGTCGATCCGGTGGATGGTGTCTCCGAAAAGACGTGGCGCGACCGGATAGCGACTCGCCTTGCAGCGGAACTCGAAGCCAAGCCCACCTATGCGATGTTTCGGATCATCAGCTTTGATGACGACGGCCGCGAGGTCGTCCGCGTCGACCGTATGGGACCAGACGACAGGATTCGTATCGTTCCCGAAGAGGGACTGCAGAAGAGAAGCGACCGAAACTATTTCACGGAAACGCTCGCACTCGGTCCCGGACAAATCTACGTTTCGCCGCTCGATCTGGGACGCCGCAACGGACTGATCGAGGAGACGCACAGGCCGACGATTCGCATCGCGACGCCGATCTTCGCCGATGACGGCAAGCCGTTCGGCATCTTCATGATCAATGTCGATATGCGGCGGGCATTCGACCGCGTGCGGTCGTCGATGTTGCCGGGCGAGACGATCTACGTCGTCAACCGGCAGGGCGACTATCTCATTCATCCCGATCGCTCACGCGAGTTCGGCGCGCTGCTCGGCAAGCCCAACGACTGGAAAGCCGACTTTCCGCAACTGGCGGCGCAGGCAGGGGCAACCCGCGGCATCGCCGAAATCGTCCCGGATCATGCTGCCCGCTCGGGCGGGATAGCTCTCGCCCCTGCCCTTCTGGCTGGTACCGAATGGGTTGGCGTGATCGAAACCACCCCCAACGCCGTGATCATGGCGCCGGCCGCCAGCATCAGAAACACCTCCCTTCTGGTCGGAACGATCGCCGTGTTGTGCGCGGCAGTGCTGGCCCTGCTGATCGCGAGGTCGCTGACCCGGCCGATCATTCGCCTGACCGCCGCCGTACAGGGCGCCGCCCGGAACGGGAAAGTCGCCATTCCGGTTGACGCTCGCGGCGAGACCGGCGTGCTGGCGCGCGCATTCGCTGACGTGATCGAGGAGGTCAACGAGAAGACCGCAGCACTGCAGCAGGAGGTTCAGGAGCATCGCCGCACCATCGCGGCGCGCGACCACCACGCCGAGCGCGAGCGTCTGTTCAGCGCGGCGGTCGAATCATCCAACGACGCGATCATCACGACGTCGCTCGACGGCACGATCACCGGCTGGAACTCGGCTGCGGAACGATTGTACGGATACAGTGCGGCGGAAGCGGCAGGCAAGAACATCGCGATCCTGATGCCCGCCGGCCGGCTGCCCGAGGTGCAGGACATCCTGCGCCGGATCGGCTGGGGTGAAAGCATCGAGCACAACGAAACCACGCGTCTTCGCAAGGACGGCACGCCGGTCGAGGTTTCGCTCAGCATTTCGCCGATCAAGGCGCCCTCGGGCGCGACCATCGGCATATCGAAGGTTGCCCGCGACATTACCGACAGCAACAAGACCCGGCTGGAGCTGCGCCAACAGGCCGAGGAACTTCGCCGCGTCTTCGAGACTTCGCAGGACCTGATCATGGTGACGGATTCACGGGGATCCGTGGTCCAGATCAGCCCGAGTTGCGCCGTCATCCTGGGCTATTGGCCCGGCGAGATGATCGGCCGCAGTGGAGAAGACTTCATCCATCCCGATCATCTCGAGAACTCGCGCCAGGAAATGCGCGCCCTGCGGCGCGGGCAACGCCCGACGATTGCGGACACGCGTTGCTTCCACAAGAGCGGTCGCGAAGTGTGGCTGTCCTGGCTCGGGGTCTGGTCCCAACCGGTGAGACGGTTCTTCTTTGTCGGCCGCGACATGACCGAGACCCGCCGGGCGCAGGAAACCTTGCGTGAAAGCGCACAGCTGGCCCGCGGGATCATCAACACGGCGCTCGATGCCTTTGTCCAGATGGACGATCAGGGCACGATCGCGGACTGGAATTCGCAAGCCGAGAATATCTTCGGCTGGACACGGGATGAAGCGGTCGGAGCCAAACTCAGCGAACTGATCATTCCATACGTCCATCGCGACGCGCACGCGGCCGGCCTGGAACGGTTCCTGCGCACCGGTGATGGGGTGATCCTCGGCCGCCGTCTCGAGATCGACGCGATGCGACGCGACGGCAAGGAGATCAAGGTCGAACTGAGTGTCACCGCGCTGAAGCGCCGCAACGGCTTCGTGTTCAACGGTTTCATACGCGACCTCACCGACAAGATCGCCACTGAGGACCGCATCCGGCAGTCCGAGAAGATGGAAGCCGTCGGCCAGCTCACCGGCGGCATCGCGCATGATTTCAACAATATCCTGACCGTCATCACCGGGACGATCGAAATCCTGGCCGACGCCGTCAAGGACGAGCCGCAACTCGCGGCCATCACGCGGATGATTGACGAAGCCGCGTCGCGCGGCGCCGACCTCACCCAGCATCTATTGGCATTCGCCCGCAAGCAGCCGCTCGAGCCTCAGGAAACCGACGTCAATACGCTGATCATCGACACCGCGAAACTGCTGCAGCGTACGCTCGGCGAGCATGTCGAGATCGAATCGGTATTTGAAGACGAATCCTGCCCGGCGATCGTCGATCCCAATCAACTGGCCACCGCCATCCTCAATCTCGCCCTCAACGCCCGCGATGCGATGCCTGACGGAGGCAAGCTGATCATCGAAACCGGCATGGTCGTACTCGATGAGCATTACACCAGGACGCACAATGACGTCCGGCCGGGCCGCTACGCGCTGATCGCAGTCAGCGATACCGGAACCGGCATTCCGGCTGGCATCCTCGACAAGGTGTTCAATCCGTTCTTCACCTCGAAGGGGCCGGGCAAGGGAACCGGCCTCGGGCTCAGCATGGTCTACGGCTTCGTCAAGCAATCCGCCGGCCACATCATGATCTACAGCGAGGAAGGCCACGGCACGACGATCAAGATGTACCTGCCGCCGGCCTCAGGCACGTCGCTTGCGGCCGGGCCGAGCCACGGGCCCACGGTCGAGGGCGGCAATGAGACGATCCTGGTGGTCGAAGACGACGCGCTGGTGCGCAATTACGTGCTGACGCAACTGCATTCGCTCGGCTACGTCACGATGGATGCGGGGAACGCGACGGAGGCGCTCGCGATCGTCAAAGCCGGCCACCCCTTCGACCTGCTGTTCACCGACGTGATCATGCCCGGCCTCAACGGCCGCCAGCTCGCCAACGAGATGCTGAAGATCAAACCCGGGCTGAAAGTGCTGTTCACGTCAGGCTATACCGAAAACGCGATCATCCACCACGGCCGGCTCGACGAGGGCGTGCTGCTGCTGGCCAAGCCCTATCGCAAATCGGATATGGCCATCATGATTCGCAAGGCCCTCGGCGACTAGAGCCTTTTCCGTTCCGATTTAAATCGGAACGGGGTTCTAGATTCTAGATTTGACGCGTTTTCTTGACGCGAACCGGTGTCCACTTCGCTGGAAAACGCTCTAGCGGCCTACAGCTGCCGCGCATTCTCGCGAAAGCTGCACCGTCGCCGTCCACTCACGCCTGACGCGAAGTGGTCATCACGATTCGGACCAGGTCAGCGGCGTTGCGTGCCCCGAGCTTCTTCATGATGTTGGCGCGGTGATCCTCGATGGTCCGCGGGCTGATCCCAAGGTGCCTGCCCGCTTCCTTGTTGGACGCGCCGGCGGTGAACTGCTCGAGCACTTCGCGTTCGCGGCGGGTGAGCGGCTCGCGTCCGGGAAAATGCAGCGTCGCGATCCGGGACGCGGAGTTGTTTTCCGCCTGCCGGCGCGCATAGGCCTCGATCGCCTCGTCGAGCCGTGCGACGATCTCGCTGCCACGGAACGGCTTTTCAATGAAGTCCAGCGCGCCGCTCTTGATGGCGTTGACGGCCATCGAGATATCGCCTTGCCCGGAGATCATGAAGATCGGCGCAGGATAGTCCTCGCCGTGCAGTTCCTTCAGGATGTCGAGGCCCGATTTGCCGGGGATATGCACGTCGAGCAGGATGCAGGACGGCGTCCGGGTTCTTGCAACGGCCAGCAATGCGGCGCCGTCGGCAAAACAGATGACCTGATAACCGCCTGCCGACAGCACCATGGAAAGCGTGTCGCGCACGGCCGGGTCGTCATCGACTACAAAGATCTCCCCGCGGGAGTGGGCTTTCTCAGCCATGTTTCAACTTCCGTGCATGGTGAAACGTGACGCGCACTCGATATCGGTACTCAACTACATACCGCATCAAAACGCCCCCGTATTTGTACGGGACGTTCGCTTAACGCACAAGTAGCAACGCGCCCCTAAAAAGTGGCCTGAGGAGTGCAGCTATGCAGAACCCCCAAGGCGGCGGCATCGCGATCGAACCCGACGACCGAAATAACGCGTACCGCTCGGTGGTATCGGATGTCATATCCCTGATCGAGCATGTCCAGGCGAGCCTGAGGCTGATCGAACAGGAGATCGCCCGCGAAACCGCGTCCGGCAGCCAAGACATCTCCACCAATGTCGTTGTGCTGGATGATGTGACGCCGCCCTATGTCAGGGCGACCGTGGCGTTGAAGGCCTGTGACGCCAATCTTGCCATCGCCCTCCACTCGCTGCTCGACCCCATGACACCGTCCAATACACCGGAGCAGGGCGCCAGCGATTATGCCTGGAGTCCGCCGGCGCTTTCGGTTCTCAGCGCGTAAGCGAATAGCGGCGCCGTGCCGCAGCAGCCCGCCCAATACGGCCGTCTGAAAATTGGGAACATCGAACCGGCCAGCCTGTATCGGCGGGTCCTTGCCGTTTGCCGCCATCCTGGCCCGGACGTTGCCTCGGCTTTTTGCCAATGAGCGATTTCACCGCCTGACCAGCGGTTCGGTGCGAAAGCTAGACGCTCAGGACATCATCTCTTCGGACTTCGACGCCGCGCCGGATCGCTTCTTGGCGTGCTTGCCCCTCAGGAAATGAATATCCATGTCGGTGCCGTTGACGCGCACCAGTTCGCAGCGGCGATAGGCGAGCCCGGTCGACGACAGCAGCAGAAAGAACTCCTTGAGGTTGAGGCCTTGAATGGAGCCCTCCACGGTCAACGTGGCCTCGGTATCGGAGATCGAGTTGAGTTGGCAATCCCGGCGCCAGGTTCCGTCAATCGCCATGATGCAGACGTCGTAACCCCGGCTGAACGTGACGCGCTCGGCTGCCTTGTTCTCTTCCGTCATTCCTCAACGCCCCGCCATTGCCGCGATTTTCGGCGCTGCCGTTGCCGCACGCGCTGCGTTCGGCCGATAGAGCCCACGCTTGTCCGGAAATGGCTTGAAGACATCGGTCAAGCCGACCACCGTCTCCGCCGCGCCCAGCACCAGGAAGCCGTCCGCTTCCATCGACTTGGCAAGACGGCCGAAGATGTTGATCTTGGTGTCCTGGTCGAAATAGATCAGAACGTTGCGGCAGAAGATGACGTCGAACATCCCGAGCTGCGAAAAATCGTGCAGCAGATTGAGTTGCCGGTGCTGCACCATGGCGCGGATGTCGGCATTGATCTGCCAGAGCTCGCCGTTCTGCTTGAAATATTTGACCAGCATCTGGATCGGCAGGCCGCGCTGGACCTCGAACTGGCTGTAGATGCCGGCCTTGGATTTCTCGAGCACTTCCTGGGAGAGATCGGTCGCGATGATTTCGATCCGCCATCCTGCAAGTGCTGCGCTCATCTCCTTCAGGGACATGGCCAGCGAATACGGCTCCTGACCGGTCGAACCGGCGGCGCACCAGATCCGGATGCTCTTGCGGGCCGCGCGTGCCTTCAGCACCTCGGGCACGATCGAATCGCGGAAATGATCGAACGGCACCTTGTCGCGGAAAAAGAAGGTCTCGTTGGTGGTCATGGCTTCGACCACCTGGGCGACAATCGTCGACGCGCCACCCTTCATTTTTTGCACGAGTTCGCTGATGCCGGCGAGGCCGCATTTGCGCGACAGCGGCAGCAGGCGGCTTTCGATCAGGTACTGCTTGTCTGCGGACAGGTCGAGACCGGAATGGTCCTTCAGGAGCTTACGCAGATACTCATAGTCTGGCGGGGTCACGGGTGGCCTCTCAAGGGCAAGCGGATAAGATTTAAACCGGAGTCGGTTCTGAAAGCTCGACCAAGCCGACTTCCTGGAACTTCGCGGCGACGATATCCTTGTCGAACGGCTTCATGATGTATTCGTTGGCGCCGGCATGCAGCGCGCGCGAGATATGGTCCATGCCGTTTTCGGTGGTGCAGAACACTACCTTGGGCACATCGCCGCCGGGCAATCGGCGCAGATGCCCGAGGAATTCATAACCGTCCATCACGGGCATGTTCCAGTCGAGCAGGACGGCATTCGGCATCGCGAGCTTGCAGACCTCGAGCGCCTTCTCACCGTCCTCAGCCTCGGTGATTTCAAAGCCCATCTCTTCCAGGATGCGGCGCGCAATTTTACGCACGACACCTGAATCGTCGACGACAAGACATGTTTTCATTTTTCGACCTCCTTATTCCGATCGTTCTATGCTGCGAGTGTGGTGGGCACGATTTCGAGGACGCGATCGACATCGAGGACGACCATGAGCTGGCCGTCGAGGCGGTGGACGCCGCCGGCGAGCTTGGCCATGCGGGGATCGAGATTGACGGGGTTTTCCTCGCGGCTGTCGTCGGGCAGCCGGAGCACCTCGCCGATCTGGTCGATCAAGAGGCCGTAGGACTCGCCGCGCAGGTCGACGCCAACCGCCATCGGCGGCTTGCCGTCGTCGTTTTTGGGCAGCCCGAGCCGGGCGCGCATGTCGACGACCGTGACGATGCGGCCGCGCAGATTGAGCACGCCGGCGATCTCGG
>NZ_JAFCMA010000032.1:0-88419 GCF_018130125.1 Bradyrhizobium sp. AUGA SZCCT0177
CGTGTGCACTTTGTTTTGTGCAAACCGCACGCGAGACCGCGGGTGCAGCGCGCACCCGGTCTTCCCTGCGCCCTCTTGATGAGAGGGCGGGAAGTTACTGGCAAAGCTCGGGCGCAATGCGTCGCGAGAATAATTTTTGTCGTCCCGGCGAAGGCCGGGACCCATACGCCGCGGCCCCCGTTGCTAAAAAAGGAAGATGACGACCAGCGTGCAAAACAATGATCGCTGGTGGTTATGGGACCCAGCCCCCGTGCGCAATTGCGCACTAGGCCGGGACGACGGCTGATAGAGCTTCGGCTCTCGTTCGCCGATCTCATCGTTTCACCGATCCTTCCATCCAACCACATGATCCACCGTGCTTTTCCCAATTCCTCCCACATCGCGGGAAACAAATGCGACGTCGTTGAGATCGAAGGTGGCAGCCGTGATGATCGCGCCAGAGCAACACGGTCAAGCGAGGTGCAAAATGGCGAAGATGCGAGCGATCGATGCCGCGGTACGTATCCTCGAAAAGGAAGGCGTGGTGACCGCCTTCGGCGTGCCGGGAGCGGCGATCAACCCGCTTTACTCCGCGCTGAAGCGGCGCGGTTCGATCAGCCACATCCTGGCGCGCCATGTCGAGGGCGCGTCCCACATGGCCGAGGGCTATACCCGCGCCAAAGCCGGCAATATCGGCGTCTGCATCGGCACGTCAGGTCCGGCCGGCACCGACATGATCACCGGGCTTTATTCGGCGATTGCGGATTCGATCCCGATCCTGTGCATCACCGGGCAGGCGCCGCGCGCGCGGCTGTACAAGGAAGACTTTCAGGCGGTCGATATTGAATCGATCGCAAAGCCTGTGACGAAATGGGCTGTCACGGTGCGCGAGCCCGCGCTGGTACCGCGCGTGTTCAGCCAGGCCTTTCACATCATGCGTTCGGGCCGTCCCGGGCCTGTGCTAATCGACCTGCCGCTCGACGTGCAGCTTGCCGAGATCGAGTTCGACGACGAGACCTACGAGCCGCTGCCGGTCTACAAACCATCAGCGACGCGCAGGCAGATCGAGAAGGCGCTGGCGATGCTCAACGCCGCGGAGCGTCCGCTGATCGTGGCGGGCGGCGGCGTCATCAATGCCGACGCATCCGAATTGCTGGTGGCGTTTGCCGAGGCTGTCAACGTTCCCGTGGTGCCGACGCTGATGGGGTGGGGCGCCATCCCCGATGACCACGTGCTGATGGCGGGCATGGTCGGGCTGCAGACCAGCCACCGTTACGGCAACGCCACCATGCTGCAATCCGACTTCGTGCTCGGGATCGGCAACCGCTGGGCCAACCGCCACACCGGCTCGATCGAGACCTACACCAAGGGCCGCACCTTCGTGCATGTCGACATCGAGCCGACGCAGATCGGCCGTGTCTTCAACCCGGATTTCGGCATCGTCTCCGACGCCAAGGCGGCGCTCGAATTGTTCGTCACCGTGGCCAAGGAGTGGCGCAGGGACGGCAAGCTTCGTGACCGTCAGGCCTGGCCGGCCGCATGCCAGGACCGCAAGCGCACGATGCTGCGCAGGAGCCGCTTTGACGACATCCCGATCAAGCCGCAGCGGGTCTATGAGGAGATGAGCCGGGCGTTCGGGCGCGACACCTGCTATGTCAGCGTGATCGGCCTGTCGCAGATCGCCGGCGCGCAATTCCTCGGCGTCTACGGTCCGCGCAACTGGATCAACGCCGGGCAGGCCGGTCCGCTCGGCTGGACATTGCCCGCGGCGCTCGGCGTGCGCGCCGCCGATCCGACCCGCGAGATCGTGGCGCTGTCGGGCGACTATGACTTCCAGTTCCTGATCGAGGAGCTCGCGGTCGGCGCGCAGTTCAAGCTGCCTTACATCCACGTCGTCGTGAACAATTCCTATCTCGGCCTGATCCGTCAGGCGCAGCGCGGCTTCGAGATGGACTATCAGGTGCAGCTCTCGTTCGAGAACATCAACGCGCCGGAGCTCGGCGTCTACGGTGTCGATCACGTCGCCGTCGCGCAAGGCCTCGGCTGCAAGGCGATTCGCGTCACCGATCCGCACGACGCCCAGGCGGCGTTCGCGACTGCGCGCGAATGGATGGCGGAGCACAAGGTGCCTGTGGTGGTCGAGTTCATCCTCGAGCGCGTCACCAACATCTCCATGGGCACCGAGATCGACAACATCATCGAGTTCGAGGAAGTGCTCGATCTGCCGCTGGACGATGCGCCGGCGAAGTCGAACACATCTGGCACATTGTTGCCGGCTTAAGGGGGATATCGACGATGCCCAAATTTGCCGCCAACCTCACCATGCTGTTCGGCGAACTGCCATTCCCAGATCGCTTTGCGGCCGCCAAGGCCGCCGGCTTCAGCGGCGTCGAATATCTGTTTCCCTATGATTTCGACAAGGCCGAGCTCAGCGAGCAATTGCAGCAGCACGGGCTAACCCAAGTGTTGCATAATCTCCCCGCGGGCAATTGGGCGGCGGGTGAGCGCGGCATCGCGATTTTTCCGGAACGGGTCGAGGAATTCCGCGACGGCGTCACGCGCGCCATCGATTACGCCAGGGCACTGGATTGCCGTCAGCTCAATTGCCTGGTCGGAATCGCACCTGATGGCGCCGATGCGCGCGAGCTCAACGAGGTGCTGGTCGGCAATCTGCGCTTTGCCGCCGACGCGCTGGCCAAGGAACGGATCAGGCTGCTGGTCGAGCCGATCAACACAACAGACATTCCGGGCTTTTTCCTCAACGGCACCGAACAGGCGATCCAGCTCATATCGGACGTGCGATCGAGCAACCTGTTCGTGCAATACGATATCTACCACATGCAGATCATGGAAGGGGACATCGCGCGCAGCCTGCAGAAGCATCTGCCGCGCATCGCCCACGTCCAACTCGCCGACAACCCCGGCCGCAACGAGCCCGGCACCGGTGAAATCAATTATCCGTTCCTGTTCCGGCATCTCGACGCGATCGGCTATCGCGGCTGGGTCGGATGCGAGTATAAACCGAGGACGACGACCGTCGACGGCCTCGGCTGGCACGCGGCCCTGACGCTCGATACCTGATTGGTCAATAACAAGGGAAAATCCAAATGATCGATATCGGCTTTATCGGCCTCGGCACCATGGGACGTCCGATGGCAAAACATCTCCAGACTGCCGGCCATCGCCTGTTCCTGCACGACGTTGCGCCGATCCCGCCCGAGCTTGTCGCTGAGGGTGGGGTGGCCTGCAAATCGGGCAAGGAGGTCGCGGAAAAATCCGACGTCGTCATCATCATGGTGCCGGACACGCCGCATGTCGAAGCGGTGTTGTTCTCCGAGGGCGGCGTCGCGCAGGGGATTTCAAAGGGCCAGATCGTGGTCGACATGAGTTCGATCTCGCCGCTTGCCACGAAAGAATTCGCCAAAAAGATCGAGGCGCTCGGCGCCGATTATCTCGATGCCCCGGTTTCCGGCGGCGAGGTCGGCGCCAAGGCCGCGAGCCTGACCATCATGGTGGGTGGACCCGAGCGCGCGTTCAACACCATGAAGCCGGTGTTCGACAAGATGGGCAAGAACGTCACGCTGGTCGGCGGCAATGGCGACGGCCAGACCACCAAGGTCGCCAACCAGATCATCGTCGCGCTGACGATCGAGGCGGTCGGCGAAGCGCTGTTGTTCGCATCGAAGGCCGGTGCCGATCCGGCCCTGGTGCGGCAGGCGCTGATGGGCGGCTTTGCGTCGTCGCGGATTCTCGAGGTGCATGGCGAGCGCATGATCAAGCGCAATTTCGATCCGGGTTTCCGCATCGAGCTGCATCAGAAGGATCTCAACCTCGCACTCGAAGGCGCGCGCTCGCTCGGCATATCCTTGCCGAACACGGCGATCGCACAGCAGCTGTTCAGTTCCTGCGCGGCGCATGGCGGCAAGGCGTGGGATCATTCCGGCATGGTGAAGGCGCTGGAGATGATGGCTAACCACGAGATTGGAAAGACTTGATCGAACGCGGAACCTGATGCGGAACTTGCTGTTCCATGTGCCCTTTATTGGCGCGCGTGGAACCGGAACATCCGATGCCTCCGATGGTTGAAACGCACCATCAATTCACTGGAGGACATGATGAACAATCGTTTAGCTGTTTCGCTGATTGCCGCTTCGCTGCTGACTTCGGGCGCGGCGTTTGCCCAATCCACCACCGTTCAGGGCGCGCAGGACGGCGCCCGAGCGGGTGGTCAGGTCGGAGGTCCGGTCGGCGAGGTCGTTGGCGGCACCGTGGGTGCGGCCGTAGGCCTTGGCCTGGAAATTCCGAATGCCGTGATCACGTCGATCCAGGCGGAGCGCGGGCCGTCGGTCGTGGTGCGTGAGCGGGTCGTCGTGGGCGAGCCGCTGCCGTCGACCGTCGAATTGCGCACGGTGCCGAGCCACACCGAATATCGCTATGCGATCGTCAATGATCGCCGCGTGATCGTGGAGCCGCGCACGCGCCGGGTCATCAAGATCATCGACTAAGCGCGCAGCTTGCAATTGATCCTCGCGGGGGCAATCCTCCCGCGGGGGTTGTTGCGTTAGGACGCACCGGCGCTCGATCGCTGCGTGCGCTTGACGATCAAATCGAAGGCGGCCGCAGCGGCGAGGCCAACGCAGACTGCAAACGCGTCGACCAGAAAATCCTCCAGCCGCGCGTGTCGCCCCGGCGCCCAGAATTGCAGGATCTCGATCACGCCGGTCAGGCCGACGGCAATGGCCGCCGTGAACAAGCGGTTGCGCGTGTAGGCCAGCCCGAACGCGAGGCCAAGCAACGCGAAGGCGAGCGCATGCTCGCCGTCCTGTCCGAGAACACTGGCGTGCGGCCGGTATCCGGGCGGCCCGAGCGTTGCGAATGCAACGGCTGCGGCAAGACACCAGGCGAAGAGCTTGAGGGCAATTGACATCGCCTCGGCTTAGCATGTTCAGGGCGCGAATATTGCACCTGCGAAAAGCCACAATGCCGTGTGGTTAATGCCCAATTCTAAAGCGGTTCCCGCACGCCCAGCCCGTGCATGAAGCGCTCCCTGATCTGCACGGGATCGCGGCGGGTGGTGCCGACGCCCGGCTTGTCGTCGATCCGCACGCCGATCAGCGTCGGCCCCGCGGCCGACATCGATTGATCGATCAAACGCTCGAAATCCTCTTCGTCGGCGGCCCAGGCGCTGTTGCCGAGGCCGCTGGCGATCGCGATCGCAACGATATCGGCCACAACAGCGCCCGGCGTCGGCTGTGCGCCGGTGATCTGGTAGACGCCGTTGTCCATCACCACCATGGTGAGATTCTTCGGCGCCAGGGTCGCGATCGTCGACAGCGCGCCCAGTTGCATCAACAGCGAGCCGTCGCCCTCGAGCGCGAAGATGCGGCGCTCCGGTTGCGCCAGCGCCACGCCGAGCGCGATTGGAAAGGCGAGGCCCATGCTGCCGAGCATGTAAAAATTCTGCGGCCGGTGGCCGGCGGCCCACAGGTCGAAATTGGTGTTGCCGATACCGCCGACCACGGCTTCCTCGTTCTTCAGCTTGGCGACCAGCCGCGAGGTGAGATCGAAGCGGTTCATGATCTTGGTATTGCGGACAGGGGTGCTGTTCATGACATCGCTCACTTGTCGAAGGTCTTGCCGCCGGTCAAAAGCGGCGAGAGGATCAGCGCCACCGGCGCCTGCGTGGTGATGGACTGCTTGATCGAGCGGTCGCAGATGAACTCGAACTCGTCGAGGCGTGTGCAGGTGTGATGCTCCATCGCGAGCGAATCCAGCACCGGGCGCATGGTGCGGCACACCAGCGACTGGCCGTAGTTGAACTCGCCGAGCGTGCCGCGTTCGGTCACGAACATGATCAGCGGGATCTGGTAGGGCATCGCCAGCGAGGCCAGCACGTTGGCGAGCGTCGCAAAGCCTGACGTCTGCATCAGCACCGCGCCGCGCCGCCCGCCCATCCAGGCGCCGGAGACGATGCCGACAGCTTCTTCCTCGCGCGCGGTCGGAAAGGTCGTGAAAAACGGATCGGCATGCAGGTTCTTGATCAGCGTCGTCAGGATGCGATCGGGCACATAGGGCACCAGGCTGACATCGTTGCGCTTGAGCGATTGCAGCACGATGCCGTGCCAGCTCTTCTCCTGCGAGATCTCGGGCGAGGTTTTTTCCTCCGCAACCGCCATACTGTCTTCTCCCTCGATCTTCCGAAAATTCTCGTTCGCGACGTGGTGCCGTCGCGCAGCTTTTGCTGCGCCGAAACTTGACGCCGCGGACGAGATTGTCAACATGCCTTCATCGTTACCGTGATCTGCAGGCTTGGCGATGGCTTCAACGCGCCGGCATGCGACAATGTGAGATAACGAGAACATCGGGAGGGCTGCCGTGGCAAGTTGGTTCCGGATGGCTGCGGTTGCGGCATTGATGCTCGCTGCGCCGGGCGCCGCATCCGCGCAATCGTTCCCTTCAAAGCCCGTGCGTATTCTCGTGCCCTATCCTGCGGGCGGCGGCGTCGATGTCCTGACGCGCACGCTGGGTGAGGTGGTGTCCAAGCAATGGGGCCAGTCGGTCGTGGTCGAGAACCGCCCGGGCGCCGGCGGCGTCATTGCCTCGCAGGCGGTCGTGACCTCGCCGCCTGACGGCTACACGCTGATCATGGTGGCGAGCGGTCATGCCACCAATCCGTTGCTGTATCCCAAAATTCCCTACGACACCTTCAAGGACTTCACGCCGATTTCGCTACGCGGGTCGTCGCCCAATATCCTGCTGGTGCGCGCGGATTCTCCGTTCAAGGCGGTGGCCGATGTGATCGCGGCGGCGAAGGCAAAGCCGGGCAGTCTTTCATTTGCCCATGCCGGCACCGGCACGTCGACGCATCTGGCTGGCGAACTCCTGAAGAATCTCGCGAAAATCGATCTCAACGCCATTCCGTACAGGGCGGGGCACCCGCGATCAACGATCTGCTCGGCGGGCAAATTCCGATGTCGTTCAACAACGGCCCGGAATCGGTCGCGCAGCTTCAGGCCGGCACGCTTCGTGCGCTCGCCGTCACCACGGCCGATCGCGCGCCGCTCCTGCCCAACGTGCCGAGTATGTCGGAAGCCGTGCCGGGCTATGACACCGGCGTGTGGTGGGGCCTGCTTGGACCGGCCGGCATGCCGCCGGAGATCCTCGCAAAACTCTCACATGATTTCGTCGCAGCCTTGAACACGGAGGCCGTGAAGGAGCGCCTTGGCAAGCTCGGCGCGCAGCCGATCGGCAGCTCACCGCAACAATTCGACGCCAGGATCCGTGCCGATTACGAAAAATGGGAGCCGATCATCAAAGCTTCCGGGATGAAGGCGGAATAACGATGTGGAGCGCCCGATGATTCCAGCCTGCCTGCCGCCTCGTCCTGTCAGTCGTCCCAAGGTGCCGCTGCCGCCTGATGCCTGCGATACCCATGCCCATGTATTCGGCCCATCGGATCGCTTTCCCTATGCGGATGATCGCAGCTACACCCCGCCGGATGCGCCGCTGGAAAAATATCTCGGCATGCTCGACGCGCTCGGCTTTGCGCGCGGCGTGCTGGTGCAGGGCAGTGCGCACGGCCGCGACAATGCGGCGATGCTCGATGCGCTGCGGCGAGGGCCCGGCCGCCTGCGCGGCGTCGCGGTGGCCGACGCCAATGTCTCGCCTGACGAACTGCGCGCGTGGCACGGCGCCGGCGTCCGAGGCCTGCGCTTCAATCACTTCTTTCGTGATGGTCAGTTGCACTATCGCGGCGGCGTGCCGTTGACGGAGGCCGAGAAGCTTGCGCCTGTCATGGCCGAGCTTGGCTGGCACCTGCAGCTCTGGATCGATGTCAAGGATCTGCCGCAGACGATTCCGATCCTCAAAAAACTCGGCCTGCCTGTCGTGATCGATCACATGGGCCGCACCGATGCGCGCGCCGGCACAGGCACCGAAGGTTTCCAGAGCCTGTTGCGTGCGGTCGGCGAGGGCTGGTGCTGGGCGAAATTGTCGGGCGCGCATCGGCTGAGCCAAAACGCGCCTGACTATCCCGAAGCGCGGCCGTTCCACGAGATGCTGGTCAAGATAAATCCGGAGCGCCTGGTCTGGGGCGGCGACTGGCCGCATCCGCGGGTCGAGGGTGAAATGCCGGACGCCGGACACCTTCTCGAATTGTTTCAGATGTGGACGCCTGATAAGGCAACGCAGCAGCGCATCCTCGTCAGCAATCCCGCTACACTCTACGGTTTCCCGAACTGAAAGTTGCACAACAAGATGACCGTCAACAACAAGCGCGTGTTCTACGTCAAATATCTCGCCCACGAGATCTACACCGAGATCCTGAAGGCCAGGGCCGATGTGCGGCTCGACAAGCTGGAAAACGAGAGCCCTGAATCCGTCGCGGCGCCGATTCTGGCCGCGGCGCACGCCTATCAGATCGGGGCGGCGCGCGATGAACTGGCGCCGCATTTCCATGCCCATGCAGATCTTCTGAAGCGGGCGCCGAATTTGCTCATCGTCTCCAGCAACGGCGCGGGCTTTGACCCCGTCGATGTCGATGCCTGCACCGCGGCCGGCGTGCTGGTGGTCAACCAGACCGGCGGCAACGCCAATTCCGTGGCCGAGCACGCGCTTGGCATGCTGCTGACGCTGTCGAAGCGCATCCTCGAATCCGACCGTGCGCTTCGCCGCGAGGCCAATGTCAATCGCAATGCGCTGATCGGCAACGAAGCGCAGGGCAAGACCATCGGCATCGTCGGGATCGGCAATGTCGGCCGCCGCATCGCCGAACTCTGCAAGGGACTGCTGCACATGAAGGTGATCGCCTACGATCCTTATCTCACGGCAGAGGAAATCGCGGCGCGGGGCGCGGAGAAGGTCGAGCTCGACGATCTGATGCGCCGCTCGGACTTCGTTTCGATTTCCTGCCCACTGACAAAAGACAATCGCCGCATGATCGGCGCAAAACAGTTTGCGCTGATGCAGCCGCATGCGTTCTTCATCACCACCGCGCGCGGCTTCATTCACGACGAGGCCGCGTTGTACGATGCGCTGCGCGACAAGCGGATCGCCGGTGCCGGGCTCGACGTCTGGGACAAAGAGCCGCCGCCGCCGGAACACCCTCTGCTGCAGTTCGACAATGTGCTGGCCAGCCCGCATACGGCAGGTGTCACCAGGGAAGCCCGCGTCAACATGGGCAGGATCGCCGCCGAACAGATCCTCGACGCGCTCGACGGCAAGCGGCCGCCGCGCATCGTCAATCCCGAGGTCTGGCCGGCCTATGCCAAGCGCTTTGAGCGGACGTTCGGGTTTGCGCCGAAATAGGCGCTACAGGAAAACGAACCGGAAGGCGGATCCCTTCGATACCACGCGGCCGGCGGTCGGTGCCGGAAAGTGCGCCGCAAGAAGGATGCTCGGCGTGTCCGCGAGCCGCTCGAGCAGTTTGATACGGGTGGTCCGCGCGGCCTCCCTATCGAAATCCGCCGCGTTCGACAGCCAGGGCGCCGCGCACTGGATCGGATGATGGATGATGTCGCCGGACATGACCGCATGATCATGCCTGCCGTTCAAATGTATCTGCATATTGCCGATCGTATGGCCCGGGGCGGGCTCAAAGTGCATCATCGCGTTTCGATCGTCGAACAGCAGATGGTCGGTTTCCACGAATTCCGCCTGTCCGGCGGCAACCACCGGCAACACCGAATCTGCGAACGATCCGTGATTGACCGGATTGTTGGGTGTGGCGGCGTGCGCCTGCTCCCAATGGCGATACTCGGTGCGGCCCATCAGGTACCGCGCGTTCGGGAAGGTCGGGACCCAGCGCCCGTCGATGAGCCGCGTGTTCCAGCCGACGTGATCGACATGCAGATGGGTGCACATCACGAAGTCGACGTCTTCGGGACGAACGCCGAGTGCTTGCAGTTTTTCAAGATAAGGCTGGTTGAGCTGGTTCCATACCGGGACGCGCGGCCGCGGCTTGTGATTGCCGCAGCAGGTGTCGACCAGGGCGGTCCATCGCTCGGTGCGGACCACATAGGAGTGGTGGCTGAGGATCATCCGCCCGGTGCCGGGCTCGATGTATCGCTCGTCCAGCCAGTCGCTGTTAGCCGCGATCACCTCGTCATCAACGTTGGCGAACAACCAGTCCCTTTCAAACGGCAGACTGGCAATCTCGACCAGCCGGTCGATCCGCATGCTGCCAATTTTCAGTGTCTCCATGCTGGGCCTGTCAGTTCTGCAGCAAATCGCCGAACGGCACCCAGCGTGTTCCGTCGTAGCGGATCAGCCGCATGCTCGTCATCGGCGTATAGCGTTCCGGCGAATTATTCACCGCGGTGCCGTTGATCAGCATCGGCAGGCGAACGTCTTTCAGGTTGGTCGCCTGCTTCATCACATTGGCGCGGGTCAGATCGTTACCGGCGGCCTTGAGCGTCGTTACCAATGTCTGGGCGATGGTGTAGCCATACACGTTCAGCCAGTCGCTCTTGTTGGCGTCCGGCAGATATTTCTCCATGAAGGCCAGCCATTCCTTGTAGCCAGGGTCGTCCTTCAGGCCGGGATCGGTGCTGTCTTTCAGATACTGGCTGGAGACGACGCCGACCGAATTCTCGCGCCCCGCCGGTTCGAGCACGCCGCTGATGGAGGCAGATACGTTTGAAATAATCGTGGTCGGCTTCCATCCGATCTCGGCGATCTTCCGGATCGCTTGCGCGGCGAATTTCGGTGTGGCCGCCACCAGCACGACATCGGCGCCGCTGCTCTTCAAGAGCAGTATCTGGGTATCGATGGTGGGGGAGGTGGTTTCATAGGGGGCCTTGGAGACGATCTGATCGCTGCCGCCGAGACCTTCCTCCAGCGCCTTCAGATAGTCTTTTCCTAGATCGTCGTTTTGATAGAGAACGCCGATCTTTGCCCTCGGGTGGCTGTCCCTGATGTATTTGGAATAGGCGAGAGCCTCGTCGCGATAGGTCGGCTGCCAGCCGACCGTCCACGGGAAACTCTTCGGATCGTCCCACTTCGCGGCGCCGGAGCCGAGGAAGAGTTGCGGCACCTTCTTGTCGTTGAGATATTTGTGCACGGCGTTGTTGGTCGGCGTTCCGACGCCGCCGAAGATCAGCAGCACCTCATCGCTTTCGACCAGGCGGCGGGTCTGTTCGACGGTCTTTGGGGGACTGTAGGCGTCGTCCGCGATGATCATCTGGATCCGGCGCCCGTTGACGCCGCCTTCGTCATTGATCTTGCGAAAATAGGCTTCGGCGGATTTCGCGATCTGCGCGAAGGCGGAAACCGGCCCGCTGAGGGGGGCCGTGGTGCCGATCTTGATCGTCTTGTCGTCAGCGCCCGTGTCGTATTTCGCGGCGCCTTGCGCCTGCGCGGGGATGGCCGCCAGCACCGATAGGGCGATGCCGAGGGCGTGAAGTCGGGATCCAGGAAAACGGCGCACTTTGTAACTCCTCCCAGTTTTCCCGCCTCTTCGGGCGGGCTTTCCGGTCGTTCGGGCGTACGAACGATCGTTCGTTTGGTTGACTATCGAACGATCGTTCGTTAGTCAATGTGCATGATTTCCTCTGCTTCCAGTGCGGCCGAAACGGTCGCGACCTCCACCCGCGAGCGCATTCTTGCCGAAGCGCTCAGCCTGTTTGCCGAGAGCGGGTATGGCGGCGCCTCGATGCGCGAACTGGCGCGCCGGGTCGGTGTCCGCGAAAGCAGCCTTTACAACCACTTCCCGGGCAAGGCGGCGATCCTGGAAGCGATCGTCAGCGAGCACGGGCCGGCGAGTTCGGCGAGCCGCCTCGAGCAGCCGCGCTATCGCCAGTTGCGCGACCAGCCCGCGGCGTTTTGCCGGCAGTTTGCCCTCGACCTCGTCGACCAATGGTCGGACCCGCGCGAGCATCAATTCCAGAAGGTCATCACGGCGGAACGAAACCGTGTCCCGGGCATTCGCGCGAAATTCGCCGATCAGTTCTATGCGCGCGAGCAGCGCCTGATGACGGACTATTTCCGCGGTTTCACGCTGGCCGGTCTCGTCAAGACACCGGATCCGCGCGAGACGGCGCGGCTGTTCGCGGCCGGCCTGATCTACATCCGCCTCGAGCACTATGTGATGGGCGCGCAGTCGTCACCGCGCGACAAGGTGATGGAAGCCATCGAGCGGTTTCTCGGTTTCTTCTTCTCGTTGATCGCCATCAGCGACGTCGCAGACCCAACAAATACAAAAAAACGAAAAGCTAAGGGAGAAGTGCGTGGCAAGGTTATCCCTGATTGATCCGGACGCGACGATCGGAGACATCCGCGCATCCTTTGACCGGATGGCGGTCAAGCCGAGCATCTTTCAAATAATGGCGCACGCCGAAGCCGGCGTGATCCCGGCGATGCGGGTCGGCAATGGCTCGGCGCGCCAACACGGGTCGAGGTAAAGATGACAGAGAAAATGCGCTATGTCCGCCAGCTTAGCGCGGCGTCCGAAGGTCAGGCTCCGGGCCGCGGCCGGCTTCGCGGCCGCAGGATCCTGGTCGTCGGCGGCGGTCAGCGGACGTTCGACGCCGCGACCGATCCGGTTGGAAACGGCCGGGCCATGTCGATGTTGTTTGCCCGGGAAGGCGCCCATGTCGCGGTCGCCGACCTGCACCGCGCCAGCGCCGATGACACCGTAAAGCGCATTGCGGGCGAGGGCGGTCTCGCCTTTTCGATCAAGGCGGATATCGCGCGCGAAGCCGATGTGAACAGGATGATCGACGAGGCGGTTGATGGTCTCGGCGGGCTCGACGGCATGGTGCTCAACGTCGGCATCGGCGTCGGGGCGCTGGGGCTCGACGGTGTCGATCTCAAGGAGTGGAATGACACGTTCGCGGTCAACTTGACCGGTCCGATGCTTTGCTGCCGCAAGGCGCTGAAGCATATCGCCGATGGGGCGTCGATCGTGTTCATCTCGTCGATCGCCGGGCTTCGCTCCGGCTCACGGCTGATTGCCTATGACACCTCGAAAGCAGCGCTTGGCGGCTTGATGCGCAACGTCGCCAAGGAAGGCGCGCGCCGCGGCATCCGCGCCAACATCATCTGCCCCGGACTGGTCGATACGCCGCTTGGACGCCACACCAGCGCCGGCCGGCCGTCGCGCAGTGCGTCCGGCGCGCCGTTCGGGCGGATGGCGACGGGGTGGGAGATCGCCTACGCGGCGCTGTTCTTCATGTCGGACGAGAGCGTTTACGTCAACGCGCAGACGCTGGCGGTCGACAGCGGCATCACCGGGCTATGAGCACGGTGAGGCAACGGGTCAAGCAGTAACCGGCACCGCATCGTGTCGGAAAGAAAAGTAAAATCAGGGGAGTGAGCGTATGTTGGGTAAGTCGTTGTGCCCGGCCGTCGTTGCCGGAATTGTCAGTGCCGTCGTCTGGACGGGAACCGCATTCGCGCAGAAGAAATACGATCCCGGCGCATCCGACACCGAGATCAAGATCGGCCAGACCATGCCGTACAGCGGGCCGGCTTCATCCTATTCCACGATCGGCCTGGTGATGAAGGCCTATTTCGACAAGATCAATGCGGAGGGCGGCGTCAACGGCCGGAAGATCACGCTGCTGTCGCAGGACGACGGGTTTGTTTCGTCGAAGACGGTGGAAGCCACCCGCAAGCTGGTCGAGCAGGATGATGTTCTGTTCATCGCCGGCTCGCTCGGCACGGCGCCGAACGCCGCGGTTCAGAAATACCTGAACATCAAGAAGGTGCCGCAGCTTTTCGTTGCGACCGGCGCGACGCGGTGGGGCGATCCCGAACATTTTCCGTGGACCATGGGATGGCAGCCCAGCTACCAGATCGAAGGCGCCATTCTCGGCCGTTACACGGCTGCCAAATATCCGACGGCAAAAATCGGTGTGCTGTATCAGAACGACGATTCCGGAAAGGATTACATCAAGGGTTTCAAGGCGGGCCTCGGTGACGCCGCCAAGCTGATTGTGGCCGAGACGTCGTATGAATTGTCGGATCCTACGGTCGACTCGCAAGTCATCACGTTGAAGACTGCCGGCGCCGACGTGTTTTTCCTGCACGCGAATCCGAGATTCGTCGCCCAGGCGATCCGCCGGACGTTTGAGCTGACCTGGAAGCCCGCGATCATCCTGCCGAGCGTTGGCGCGTCGGTCGGCGCGGCGCTGGCTCCGGCCGGTCTGGAGAAATCGATCGGCGCCGTGACGGCGGCCTATATGAAGGATCCCACCGACAAGGTGTGGGAAAGCGACAAGGGCTTTCAGGACTGGCTCGCCTTCATGAAGCGATGGTATCCGCGCGGGAGCCTGATCGACGGCAGCAATGTCTATGGCTACTCCATGGCCCAGACCATCGTCCAAGTCCTCAGGCAATGCGGCGACGTGCTGACGCGCGAGAACGTCATGCAGCAGGCGGCTTCCATGAAGGATCTGGAGCTTCCGATGCTGCTGCCGGGCATCAACCTCAGCACCAGTGCCAAGGATTTTTTCCCCATCAAGCAGATGCGGCTGGCGCGCTTTGACGGCACGTCCTGGATCGTGATGCCGAAGTAGGGCGAGGCGGCCTGGAACCCGTCCTCTCCGGGGCGGGTTCAGTGCCGAAAGTGCGGCTCAAATCTGCGGAGAAAATTTCCCCCGCGGCGGGCGCGATCATGGCAATAATTCCACTGCCAAAGGGCGCCCGGACGACGCGCGCATTGCTATTTTCGTAGGCATCTCGACTAGTTAGCCCGTTACGACCATTTTCCGTAGTGCGCCCCGTTTCTGGGAACAACCGTTCCGCCGGGCGCCATGGAAGATGAGATGCGACAGGTAGGTACATTTCTGCGCAACGCGCCGTCCCGGATCGGACGTCGCCTGGCCCAGATCGTCGCGATCGCCGCTGCCAGCCTGCCGGCTGCCGGGGCTTAAGGCCGCTTACGTCAATCTTGAAAGTTGAAAGCTTTTCGTCGCGCGAACTCTGCGGTTCGCGGATACCGGGCTTGTCGCGCCATGTCTGGCGCAAATACTCTCGCGCAGCGTCAGAGCTTTGCCATCGTCGCCCGCGGCGCATTGCGCGCGGGCTCCGCGAAATCGCGCGAACAAATTTAGTCGTTGGCTTCCGGCGGAAGAAAATTCACTTCATGCTCGGCCGAGATGCGCACGATTTCGGCGACGTCGCTCAGATTGTGTAGCTGGTTGAAAAGTGCTTCCAGCTTCTGGGTCGGTGAAACCCAGAACAGCGCCCGCGCCGGCTTGTCCGACTTGTTGAAATAACCGTGCGGGATTCCGCGCGGCAGCCGGACCAGATCGCCGGCCTTGGCCTGCACCCAGACGCCATCGAGTTTCAGGTCGAGTATGCCATCCTGTACCAGGATGAACTCGTCCTGCGTGGGGTGGATGTGCACCGGCACGAACTGGCCGGGATCACTGTTGGTCTCGAACGCAAAGGTCGAATCCGTCACGGCCTCGGGGAAATACACCTGGCCGAGGATGTTCCAGGTTTTGCCGGAATAACCGGTGCCGTTCTGTGTGATGCCTTTTTCGAGCGCCGCCATGTTATTGATCCCTCTTTGGCTGTCGCGACGACGCTACCCCCGGCCGGCCGTCTGTCAAGCGGATGTGGCAGGGCTAGGAATGCTTCCGTAACTTGCTTCCTTGCAAAAGCTTGAAGTTTAAAATAAATGTCGGAGGTCAGTTCCGGGAGGCCGACCGATGTCCAAACCGTTGCATTCCCAGCATGCGCTCGTCACCGGCGGCGGGCGAGGCATTGGCCGCGCGGTCGCCGCAGCACTGTCCGAAGCCGGCGCTGTCGTCACCGTGCTCGGCCGTAATCGGACGACGCTGGATGAAGCCGTTGCGTCAGGAGCCGCGCAGTTCGCGGTTGCTGCCGATGTCGCCGATGCTGCTTCCGTGAAATCAGCCGTTGCCGAGGCCGCGGCACGGCAGCCGATCGATATCCTGGTCGCCAACGCGGGCGCGGCGGAATCCGCGCCGTTCGGCCGTTCCGATGCGGCGCTGTTCCAGCGCATGATGGACGTCAATTTCATGGGCGTGGTCCACGCCACGCAGGCCGTGTTGCCCGGCATGCTGGAGCGCCGCCGGGGGCGGGTGGTCGCGATCGCTTCGACCGCCGGCCTGAAGGGCTACGCCTATGTCAGCGCCTACAGCGCTGCAAAACACGCGGTGATTGGTCTGGTCCGTTCGCTGGCGCTGGAAACGGCCAAGAGCGGCGTCACCGTCAATGCGGTATGTCCCGGATTCACCGAGACCGATCTGCTCGAAGGCTCGATCGACAACATCATCAAGAAGACCGGGCGCAGCCGCGAGCAGGCGGTCGCCGAGCTCTCGAAGCACAATCCGCAGGGCCGCCTCGTTGCGCCGTCGGAAGTCGCCGATGCCGTGCTGTGGTTGTGCGGCGCGGGCGCCGGCGCCATTACCGGACAGGCGGTCGCGGTCGCCGGCGGCGAAGTTTGAAATTGAAACCGTCATTGCGAGCGAAGCGAAGCAATCCATCTCGCCGCAAAAAGAAAGAATGGATTGCTTCGCTGCGCTCGCAATGACGAATAGCAAGACAAGGGAGATCCCATGAGCAGACCCGCCAACCCCGTCACGCTGCCGCTATCAGAATATTCGCCGAAGCATTTCTTGCTCGCCGTTGACGGCAAGATCGCCACCGTGACGCTGAACCGTCCGGAGCGGAAAAATCCGCTGACCTTCGACAGCTACCGCGAACTGACGGATTTCTTCCGCGCCTGCGCGATGGATGATGAAGTCAAGACCATCGTGGTGTCAGGCGCTGGCGGGAACTTCTCTTCGGGCGGCGACGTCTTCGAGATCATCGGTCCGCTGGTGCAGATGGACACCAAGGGCCTCACCGCCTTCACGCGGATGACCGGCGATCTCGTGAAGGCGATGCGCGCTTGCCCGCAACCCATCATCGCCGCTGTCGACGGCATCTGCGCCGGTGCCGGCGCGATCATCGCGATGGCCTCGGATATGCGCCTGGCAGCGCCCGGCGCCAAGGTCGCCTTCCTCTTCAACAAGGTCGGGCTCTCCGGCTGCGACATGGGCGCCTGTGCGATCCTGCCGCGTATCATCGGCCAGTCGCGGGCGTCGGAACTGCTCTACACCGGCCGCTTCATGACCGCGGAGGAGGGCGAACGCTGGGGTTTCTTCAGCCGGATCGTGGCCGCCGACCAGGTGCTGGCGCAGGCGCAAGCGCTGGCGAAACAGGTATCCGACGGGCCGACCTACGCCAACACCATGACCAAGCGGATGCTGGCGATGGAATGGGCGATGTCGGTGGAGGAGGCGATCGAGGCGGAAGCCGTCGCCCAGGCGCTGTGCATGACCACGGAGGATTTTGCCCGGGCGTTCGAGGCGTTTTCCAACAAGCGGTCACCGGTGTTCCAGGGGAATTGAGCAACCGAGTAGCCCGGTGAGAGCGGAGTGGCCCGGGGGTGATCGTGCGGCTTGAATCCCGGATGTCGCTCCGCTCATCCGGGCTACAGGTAGGGACTTGCGGGAAAATTGCTTTAGGTTTAAAGTAATTTCCGGATGGCCCGTTAGCTTGCTTCGGAGGCGCTGATGAAGGTGGCGATAATCGGCGGGGGACCGGCGGGTCTCTATGCCGCGATCCTTTTGAAGAAGCAGCGGCCGCAGGCCGAGATCACGGTGTACGAGCGCAACCGCGCCGACGACACGTTCGGCTTCGGCGTGGTGTTCTCCGACGCGACGCTGGACAACTTCGAAAAGTACGACCCGCCGAGCTACCGTCGCATCACCCAGGAATTCGCCTATTGGGACGATATCGCGGTGCATTTCCGCGGCACCGTGCACCGGGTGGGCGGCAACGGCTTTTGCGGCTGTTCGCGCCGCATGCTGCTGCTGATCCTGCAGGAACGCGCCCGCGAACTCGGCGTCACGCTGCTGTTCGAAACCGATGTCGACGACGAGACCCGTTTTGCCGATGCCGATCTGATCGTGCTCGCCGACGGCATCAACAGCCGTTTTCGCGACAAACATATCGGGCATTTCCGCCCCGAGATCGATCTGCGCTCCAACAAGTTCACCTGGATGGGCTCGACCCGGCCGCTCGATGCCTTCACCTTCATCTTCCAGGAGACGGAGTGGGGTCCGTTCATCGCCCACGCCTACCAATATGAAGCCGGCCGCTCGACCTGGATATTCGAGACCGATGCCGAGACCTTCGCGCGCGCCGGCCTGGAAGGCCTGAGCGAGCAGCAATCCGCCGATCGCATGGCGGAAATCTTCGGATGGTTCCTCGGCGAGCACAAGCTGCTGATCAACCGTTCGATGTGGCGCAATTTTCCGATGATCCGCAGCGAGCGCTGGGTCAAGGACAACATGGTGCTGCTTGGCGACGCCAAGGCGACCGCGCATTTCTCGATCGGCTCCGGCACCAAGCTCGCGATGGAGGACGCCATCGCGCTCGCAGAGGCGATGGCGCAGGCGCCGACGGTGGATGCGGCCTTGCAGACCTACGAGCAGGGGCGGCGCGAGGAGGTCGAGAAGACCCAGCACGCCGCCGACGTGTCGCTGGTCTGGTTCGAGCATGTCGACCGGTTCTGGGATTTCGATCCCGTGCAGTTCGCGTTCGGCGTCATGACCCGCGCCAAGGCGATCACCTACGATAACCTCACGCTGCGTGCGCCTGATTTCGTCAGCGAGGTCGACAAGGCGTTTGCGAAGACCGTCCGCGCCAAAGGGTTTGACGTCGACATCGAAAAACCTGTCGCGCCGATGTTCCAGCCGTTCAAACTGCGCGAGATGGTGGTGGCCAACCGCGCGGTGGTGTCGCCGATGTGCATGTATTCGGCCGAGGAGGGCGTGCCCGGCGATTTCCATCTGGTGCATTACGGCTCGCGCGCGATCGGCGGCGCAGGTCTGATCTTCACCGAAATGACCTGCGTCGGCCGCGACGCCCGGATCACGCCGGGTTGCACCGGACTGTGGAACGACACGCAGCAGGCCGCATGGACGCGGATCGTGGATTTCGTCCACGCCAATTCGGCCGCCAAGATCTGCCTGCAGCTCGGCCATGCCGGGCGCAAGGGCGCCACCAAGCTGATGTGGGATGGCATGGACCGGCCGCTGGAGCAGGGCGGCTGGGACACGCTGTCGGCATCGCCGATCCCCTATTTCCCGGACAGCCAGGTGCCGCGCGAGATGGACCGATCAGCGATGGATCGCGTCAAGGCCGAATTCGTGGCCTCCGCGCAGCGCGGCGACGCCTGCGGCTTCGACATGCTGGAGCTGCACTGCGCCCACGGTTATCTGCTCGCAAGTTTCATCTCGCCGCTGACCAACACCCGGACGGATGAATATGGCGGCACGCTCGAGAACCGGTTGCGTTATCCGCTCGAAATATTCGAGGCGATGCGCGCGGCGTGGCCGGCGCACAAGCCGATGTCGGTGCGCATCTCCGCCACCGACTGGGCCGAAGGCGGCGTCACCGGCGACGATGCGGTGGCGATTGCCCGCGCGTTCGGCGAGGCCGGCGTCGATCTCGTGGACGTCTCCACCGGACAGACCGTGCGCGACGCGCAGCCGATTTACGGCCGCATGTTCCAGACGCCGTTCTCCGAACAGGTCCGCAACGAGGCAAGGGTTGCGACCATGTGCGTCGGGAACATCACGACGTCAGATCAGGTCAATACGATCTTGGCCGCCGGCCGCGCCGACTTGGTGGCGCTGGGCCGTCCGCATCTGGTTGATCCTTCCTTCACCATGCGGGCGGCGGCCTGGTATGGCGCCTCCGATATCGCCTGTCCGCCGCAATATCTTCCCGGAAAAGAGCAGATTTTCCGCAACTCTGTCCGCGACCGGCAGGATTTCGACGACCTCAAAATTAAGGGTAAGCCGAAAACCCGCGCCGAGCTCAAGGCCGAGGCGACAAAGCCGCTTGCGGCCGAATAGGCTGGATGGCACCCTCTATCTCTCCCTCGCCCCGCTCTTGCGGGGAGAGGGGAAGACAGTTGAGTGGAGTTTGAGCGGATGAAGGCGATCATCGTCGGAGGCGGCATCGGAGGCCTCACCACCGCGCTGATGCTGCGCGCCCGCGGCATCGACTGCGAATTGTTCGAACAGGCCGACAGCATTCGCGAGCTCGGCGTCGGCATCAACACGCTGCCGCATGCGATCCGCGAACTCGCAGGCCTTGGCCTGTTGGACCGGCTGGATGCGGCCGCTGTTCGTACCGATGATTTGTATTATCTGAACCGTCACGGCCAGGAAGTCTGGCGCGAACCGCGCGGCCTCGGCGCCGGTCACGACGTTCCGCAATTCTCGGTTCATCGCGGCCGCCTGCAGAGCGTCATCCATCGCGCCGTCGAGGAGCGGCTCGGCAAGGAGGCGATCCACACCGGCTGCCGGCTTGGCGCATTCGCGCAGCACGAAGGCGGCGTGATCGCGCATTTCTTCGACCGCACAGGCGCGCATATCAAGACCGCACGCGGCGATGTCCTGATCGGGGCCGATGGCATCCATTCGCGCGTGCGCGAAATGCTGTTTCCGGACGAGGGGCCGCCATGCTGGAACGGGTTGATGCTGTGGCGCGGCGCGCGCGACTGGCCGATGTTCCTGACCGGCAGTTCGATGATCGTGGCCGGTGGGCTCAATGCCAAGGTTGTGGTCTATCCGATCGCGGAGGGATCGAGCCCCGCCAGCCGGCTGACCAACTGGGCCGTGATGGTCAGGGTTGGCGAAGGCAATGCGCCGCCGCCGCGCCGCGAGGACTGGTCGCGGCAAGGCAAGCGCGAGGAATTGATGCCGCATGTGGCACGCTTCTCGGTGCCGCATGTCGACGTCCGCAACCTGATCTCGGCGACGCCGGAATTTTATGAATACCCCTGCTGCGATCGCGATCCCCTGCCATACTGGACATGGGGACGGGTCACGCTGCTCGGCGACGCCGCGCATCCGATGTATCCGGTCGGATCCAACGGCGCCTCGCAGGCGATCCTCGATGCGCGGGCGCTTGCGGATTCGCTGGCCCATGCCGAGCATCCGCGCCAGGCGCTGCTGGCCTACGAGCAGAAGCGGCTGCCGATGACGGCGGAGATCGTGCGCGCGAACCGCCGCGGCGGTCCCGAGGGCGTCATCGACGCGGTCGAGCAACTGGCGCCGGACGGTTTTACTGATATCGAGAAGGTGCTGAGCTACGGCCAGCGCGAAGCCATCGTACGCGGCTATGCGTCAAAGGCCGGTTTTGCCGCGCCGTCATTGGCGGCCGTGCGGTAGGGCCAGCGTAAGCGCGACACGCTAAACTGTCATCGCCCGCGAAAGCGGGCGATCCAGTATTCCAGAGACGTCAGTGGTTGAATCGTGAAGCCGCGGCGTACTGGATGCCCCGCTGGAGCCTGTCATCGGGCGGCCATTCGGCCGACCCGGTGGCGGGGCATGACAACCTCACGCTCCCGGGGGCGGCGGCAGGAAGTGGATGTTGTGCTCGGCCGCCAGCGCCACGACGGCGTCGGGCGTCTGCTCTTTCATGTTGTGGATGCCCCAGAACAGGTCATAGAGCCGCCGCGTCGGCGAGACCCAGAACAGCACCTTCGAGGTCCGGCCCGACTTGTTGAAGATGCCGTGCGGCTTGCCCATCGGCAGGCGCACCAGATCGCCCGGCGAGGCCTGCGTCTCGGCACCGTCGAGGAAGAAGTCGAGCTTGCCTTCCAGGATGTATAGATATTCGTCCTGATCGGGGTGGATGTGCGGCGGCACGAAGGTGTCGGGCGGGAAGGTCGCGTGCCATGAGAAGGAATGCTCGGTGACGCTTTTCGGCACATAGGTTTGGCCAAGGATGCTCCAGGAGATTCCCTGGATGCCTTCATTGGCGCGCGTGATGCCGGCGATTTCAGTTTTCATTGTGTTGTTTCCTCCCAGATTTTCTTGCCAGCGTTTTCTTCGCCCGGTTATTTGCCGGATGCGCAATCCTTGGCGTAGCGGTCGCCGTAATTCGAAAAGACCTTTTCGACGATCTCGGTCTGGAACTTGCCGTCCGGGCGTTTTGCCACCTTGGTCAGGTAGAAATTCTGGATCGGATAGCCGTTGACGTTGAACTTGAAGTCGCCGCGCAGCGAGGTGAAGTCGGCCTTCTTCAGCGCCGCCGACACCGCGTCCTTGTTGGCGAGATCGCCCTTCACCGCCTTGACGGCACTGTCGATCAGCATCGCCGCATCATAGGCCTGGAAGGCATAGGTGCCGGGCACGATGTTGTAGGCCGCTTCATAGCCGGCCACGAATTTCTTGTTCTGCGGATTGTCGAGATTGGGCGCCCAGTTGGAACCGCCGAACATGCCGACGGCGGCGTCCTGCTGTGCCGGCAGCGTCGATTCATCGACGGTGAAGGCGGACAGCACGGGAATGCGATCGGCAAGGCCGGCCTGCCGGTATTGCTTGACAAGGCCGACACCGAGGCCACCCGGCATGAAGGTGAACAGCGCGTCGGGCTTCGAGGAGGAGATCTTGGTCAGCTCAACCTGGAAATCGGAGGTGTTCAGCGGCAAGTAGCTTTCCTCGACGATCTCGCCCTTGTAGTCGATCTTGAATCCGGCGGCGGAATCCTTGCCGGCCTGATAGTTCGGCACCAGCACATAGACACGCTTGTAGCCGCGATCCTGGGCAACCTTGCCGAGGACCTGATGGACCTGATCGTTCTGGTAGGAGGTGACGTAGAAAAACGGGCTGCACTCCTTGCCGGCATAGGTCGACGGACCCGCGTTAGGGCTGATCAGGAACGTCTTGTTTTCTGTGACCGGCCTGTGGATGGCCTGGAGGATGTTGGAGAAGATTGGGCCTACGACGAAATCGACCTTTTCGCGTTCCAGGAGGCCCTTGACCTTGGTCACAGCGCCGTCCGGCTTGAGTTCGTCGTCGACCACGACGAGTTCGACGTCCTTGCCTGCCATCTTGCCACCGAGATCCTTGACCGCGAGCGCAAAGCCGTCGCGGACCTGCTGGCCGAGCGCCGCCGGAGGGCCGGACAACGTCACGATGACGCCGATCTTGATCTTCTCCTGCGCCGCGACTTGTCCTGCGGCGGCACTCAGCAAGACCGCAAGCAAGGCTAACTTAGGTCCCGCCAATTTCAACGGCTGCATCATCATTAACTCCTTCATTCGGCCATCGCCGAAACCAACCCACCAAATCCTAAGATCCAGCTTATTCTGAGGATGACTTCGGCCGCAAGCAACAAGCCCGCAAATAAGAATCCATGTAAGAAAGCCATGCAAGCTGCGCGCCAAATGCTTGAACCCTAAAGAAATCTGGACCATGATAGCAAGCTGCGGTCCTGCTCGATTCCCCGCACGCGCAAATCAGACAAGTTGGCGTCATGATGCTTGATTCAGAGACCAAGGCTGTCGAGCTCCCCGAGGATCACGGGGATGAAATCAGGCTGTGGCTCCGCCTTCTGACCTGTACCACCCTGATCGAGGGCGAGGTTCGCAGCCGGCTGCGCGAACGCTTCGATGTGACGCTGCCGCGCTTCGACCTGATGGCCCAGCTCGACAAGGTGCCCGACGGCATGACGCTATCAGACGTTTCGAAGCGGATGATGGTGTCGAACGGCAACGTCACCGGACTGGTCGAACGCCTCGTCGAATCCGGCCATCTCGACCGGCGCACCTCGGATGCCGACCGCCGCGTCCAGGTGATCCGCCTGACCAAGGCCGGCCGTGTCGAGTTCCGCAAGATGGCTGCCGAGCATGAGTTGTGGATCGCCGACATCTTCGGGGATTTGACACCGAAGGATGTCCGCGAACTGATGCGGCTCCTGGCCAAGACCAAAGCATCGGCGCAGAAATCCGCGAAGGCGCGGACGGCGTAGGCGCAGCCTCGACCTGCCGGCGCGCCGGCTTCCAAAAAAGAGTGGAACGGCCCTGATCTGGGCCCTTGCGCCAAATTACTTTAAGTATAAAATGATTGCCAATGGAGCACTGCCGGACGGTCTTCACAAGCCTTTCATCCCGAACGCGAGGGCGATGGAAATGTCAGGTAGAAATTTAGAACTTGGCCCATCGGGTCACGTCGATGATTTTGCGCGGCGCAACCTGCCGCCGCCGGAGCAATGGCCGGAACTGGTTCTCGACCGGCCGGAATTTCAATACCCCGAATATCTCAACGCCGCGGTCGAGCTGACCGACCGGATCGTAGAGAAGGGCTTCGGTGACCGCACGGCGCTGATCGGCAATGGCCGCCAGCGGACCTACAAGGAACTCGCCGATTGGTCGAACCGCCTGGCGCATGCGCTGGTGGAGAATTACGGCGTCAAGCCCGGCAACCGCGTGCTGATCCGCTCCGGCAACAATCCCGCGCTGGTGGCGGCATGGCTCGCGGCGACCAAAGCGGGCGCCGTTGTCGTCAACACCATGCCGATGCTGCGTGCCGGCGAGTTGTCCAAAATCGTCGACAAGGCTGAGATCGCGCTGGCGCTGACCGACAGCCGCATCGCCGACGAACTGGTTGCCTGCGCCAAGACCAGCAAGTTTCTCAAGCAGGTGGTGAATTTCGACGGTACGTCGAACCATGACGCCGAGCTCGACCGGGTGGCGCTCAACAAGCCGGTCCGCTTCGACGCCGTCAAGACCGGACGGGATGATGTTGCGCTGCTGGGATTTACCTCGGGCACCACGGGCGAGCCGAAGGCGACGATGCATTTCCATCGCGATCTCCTGATCGTGGCCGATGGCTATGCGCGCGAAGTCCTCAACGTCACCGAAGACGACGTGTTCGTCGGCTCGCCGCCGCTGGCCTTTACGTTCGGCCTCGGCGGCCTTGCGATCTTTCCGCTGCGGTTCGGCGCGACGGCGACTTTGCTGGAAAACGCTTCACCTCCCGAGATGGTCAAGATCATCGAGACCTACAAGGCCACGATCTGCTTTACCTCGCCGACGGCATATCGCGCGATGATGGCCGCGATGGACAAGGGTGCGGATCTGTCGTCGTTGCGGCTGGCGGTGTCGGCCGGCGAGACCTTGCCTGCGCCGGTGTTCGACAGCTGGACCCGCAAGACCGGAAAGCCAATTCTCGACGGCATAGGCAGCACCGAATTGCTGCATATCTTCATCACCAACCGGGTTGGAGAGGCCGTCGCGGGAACGACCGGGCTCCCGGTCTCAGGTTACGAGGCCAAGATCGTTGACGATGACATGAACGAGTTGCCGGCGGGCACGGTCGGCAAGCTCGCGGTTCGCGGCCCGACCGGATGCCGCTATCTCGCGGATAGCAGGCAATCGAATTACGTCCGCGACGGCTGGAACCTGACCGGCGATTCCTTCGTCCGCGACGAGACGGGACGCTTGTCGTTCGTGGCGCGGTCGGACGATATGATCGTCTCCTCCGGCTACAACATCGCGGGCCCCGAGATCGAGGCCGCACTGCTGACGCATCCGGCGGTCGCCGAGTGCGGCGTCGTCGGCGCGCCCGACGAGGCGCGCGGCATGATCGTCAAGGCTTACATCGTGGTCGCCTCCGGCATCGACGCCGATGCGGCGCTGGTGACCGCGTTGCAGGAGCACGTCAAGCGCGAGATCGCGCCCTACAAATATCCGCGCGCGATCGAATTCGTCGCGCAACTGCCCAAGACCGAGACCGGCAAGTTGCGGCGGTTCGCCTTGCGGCAGATGGCGCAGACCGGTTCGGCCTCGGCCGGCATGGCTGCGGAATGAAGCGCATAGCGTTTTCGAGCGAAGTGGGTACCGGTTCGCGTAAAGAAAACGCGTCAAACGACAATTTGGAAGTGATGGAGAGATTTTTGTGAGCACGCAAAAAGGGCCCACGCTGGCGGTGTTGCCGGTGGCGAAGGATGAGGTGCCGGCTTCGGGCTTGCAGATCCTGCAGCCGAGCGGCTGGCCGGTGCCGAGAGGTTACGCCAACGGCATGGCCGCCGACGGCCGGCTGGTGGTGACCGGCGGCGTGATCGGCTGGGACGCCAGCAACGTTCTGGCCGACGGCTTCATCGCGCAGGTGCGCCAGACGCTGGAGAACATAGCCGCGATCCTCGCCGAGGGCGGCGCGAAGCCTGAACACCTCGTGCGGCTGACCTGGTACGTCGTCGACATCGAGGAATATCTGGCGAACCTGAAAGCGCTCGGAAAAGTGTATCGCGAAATTTTTGGCGCGCATTACCCGGCGATGGCGCTGGTACAGGTGGTGCGGCTTGTCGAGAAAGCCGCACGGGTCGAAATCGAGGCGACGGCCGTGGTGCCGCGCTAGCTCACCTGCTGAGCATCTGGTGTGAACTCGCCCCGCGCTTGATCGCTTCCCAATCGTAAAGCATCGGCACCATTTCACCTTTCGCCCATGTCGCGTTCTGGTTCGCGTAATGCGGACTGGCCGGATGGCCCGACGCGCCATGGAAGACGATCCACCGGCAGTTGTTCCATGCGCCGACGTCGAAGACGTAACGGGACAATGCGGACGAGGTGGCCTGGAAGCCAAACTTCATCGAATATCCCGCCATGAACACGCAATCATTGTCTCCGGATATCTTGGCGCAGTCCTTGTCGAGCTGACCGGCATAGTCGGGGAAAGCGACCGAGAGCGCGTGCTTGAGCTTCGGTGTATGCAGCGTGCCCCAATCGGCGGTCGGCGCATTCTTCGCCACCGTGACAACGGCCTCGCGCAGCAGCTCATTCCATGTCGCGCCGTTCAAGAGGCTCTCGTCATTGCTGCGCAGCAGTTGCGGCAGCGTCCACCAGAACTGGACTTCCGGAAACAGTCCCGGTGCCACCTTGGTGAAATCGCTGTCGGCGGTCTTGTCGAGGCCCGATCGGCGAAGCGCGAGCTTTGTCAATTCCAGCCGAACGGCGGAATAGGCCGCGGCCGCGACCGAATCGCCGCGCATCTCGCCGTCCCAGCCGAGGATCAGGTCGCACAAATGCTTCGTCTCCGCCGGCAGCCCGATCGCGCGTAGGCGTTCGCGGATTTCGATGGCGGGAATGCTCAGGAGGTCGCGGTGAATGGCCGGCATCTGCTCGGGCGATGGCCGCTTCAGTTCCTTGAGCCGCAGCCAGATGCGGCGGGTGCGGTGCGGTGGCATCGGGTCGGTCGAGAGATATGGCTCGCGCTCGGGCTCCACCACGCGGTTGTTGGCGGTCACGATCATCCCCTTATCCGGCGCGATCGTATGCGGCATGTCTTCGAACGGCACCATGCCGTCCCATTCGTGTTCGCCGGTCCAGCCCGGCACCGGCAACCAGCCATTGGAGCGCGGCCGCTTCGGCACCAAGGCGCGCACGCGATGGCCGATTTTTCCTGACGTGTCGCCGGCGACGACATTGTGGTCCATCAGCGCAAAGCCGCGCGTCGCTTCGTATAGTTGCTCGACCGATTTGGCGCGCAGCATCCGCACCATGCAATCGAATGAGGCGTCGGGCACCGCGAACTGCACGGACTTGAGCGCCAGCGCGGTGCCCTTCATGGGATCGCCGGCGATGACGGGACCATGCTGGGTTTCGATCACGTTGATCGTGACGTCATTGCCGTTGCGCACCTTGATGGTCTCGGGGCGATGCGTCGCGGGCAGCATCTCTCCTTTGAAGCGATAGTGGCGGGCGCCGGCGTCGAATTGCTCGACATAGAGATCGTGGATGTCGACAAAGGCATGCGTCACGCACCAGGCGACATGGCCCGTGTGCCCGAAATGCGGGAAACCGGGCACGCCTGGCACCGTCAGGCCGATGACGTCGAACTCGTCGCAGGCGAGATGGGCCTGTGCGTACATGTTCGGCATTTCCAATACGCGATGCGGATCGCCGGCGACGATCGCCCGGCCGGTCGCGGTGCGCTCGGCCGAGATCGCCCAATTGTTGCTGCCGCCGTCGAGCTCAGCGCCCATCTGCTCCTGCGCGGTCGCCAGCAGCGCGGAGATGCCGGGCTTGAGATCGGCAAGGGCTGCCGCGAGCCGCTTGCCTTCGACGCCCGGCGGCACGCACAGCAGATCGCTGCCGCCATCATCGAAGCGCAGCTTTGCGATGTTGTCGGCGCCGACGATCGGCAGCGCCGCGGCCCGCCAGAGCTTCCACCACACCGATCCCATCAGGAATCCGATCTGCCGCATGACAGCGATGGAATGCCAGGGCTCCCAGGCCATCGGTTCGCAGCCGAGGATTTTGTATTCGACCGGCCATCGGCGCAGCGCGATGACCGCGTTGACGCCGCGCGCGTACGCCACCAGCATCGCCTTGGCCTCGTCGCCGAGCAGGGCGTAGTCACGGCGCGAGGCGGCGTCGCCATTCATCTGCCGGGCAATTACATCGCCGGCAACAGCGCGGGCACCGAGCCATTCGGCATAGCGGCCGGTGCCACGCCGCAACAACGCCTCCATCTGCCAGAGCCGGTCCTGCGCCTGCGCAAATCCAAGCCCGGCGAACGCATCCTGATAGGTGCCGCCGCGGACATGCGGGATGCCCCACGCGTCGCGCCAGATGTCGACATGGCCGAGCAGCCCCTTCACCTGCGCCGGGCTGACATAGTCCGGCAGGTGATCGGTTGGGTTGATCCGGGTGGTGGTTGCGGTCACAGGGCGCTCCCGAGTTTTTCTGATTTGTTGTTCTTGCGGCGGAGGCATCATACGCAAGCGCGCATGCAAAGCCATGCCTGATAGCTGCGCCGGAACGGGCTCGCATTTCGTCGGCATCTTGCCGTTGTTCGCGTGCGATGCTTTGATGGCGGGATGGAGCCTCCCTCTTCATCGAAGCGGGGAGCTACCACGTCTGCGGCACGCGAGAAAAACAATAAGCGCACACCAAGAGGACGCCCATGAACAAGCAAGCAACGGTATTGAGTGAAACACAGAGCGCGGATGCGATGTTGCGGGCGCGAGCCCAGCGCGTGGTGCCCGGCGGCATGTGGGGACATCTCAACGCCGCGCGGCTGCCGGAAGGTTATCCGCAGTTCTTCGCCTCCGCCGAGGGATGCCGGGTGCGCGACGTCGACGGGCGCGAATATATCGACTTCATGTGCAGCTGGGGACCGGTGCTGCTCGGCCATCGCCACCCCGAAGTGCAGGCCGCGGCCGAGGCGCAGGCTGCCTTGGGCGATTGTCTGAACGGCCCGGGCGAGGTGATGGTGGATCTGGCCGAAGATTTCGTTGCGATGGTGCCGCATGCGGATTGGGCGATGTTCCAGAAGAACGGTGGTGACGCGACCACGGCTTGCGTGACCATCGCGCGGGCCGGCACCGGTCGGCGCAAGGTGCTGGTCGCCAAGGGCAGCTATCACGGCGCGCTGCCCTGGTGCTCGCCGAGCGTGGCCGGCGTCACCAGCGAGGACCGCGCGCACCTGCTGCACTTCGAATACAACGACGTCGCGAGCCTGCAGGCGGCGGTCGTCGAAGCGGGCAAGGACCTTGCCGCGATCCTGGTCACCGGCTTCCGGCATGACATCGCCCGCGATCTCGAATTGCCGACGCGCGAATTCGCCGCCGCTGCACGCGCCGCGTGCGACGCCGCTGACGCCGCGCTCATTCTCGACGAGGTGCGCACCGGGCTGCGGCTCGATATCAGGGGAAGCTGGGAGGCGCTCGGCGTGCGGCCGGATCTGGCCGCCTGGAGCAAGGCAATCGCCAACGGCTACGCGCTGGCGGCAGTGACCGGCAATGACAAATTCCGCGAGGCGGCAACAAAGGTGTTCGTGACCGGCTCGTTCTGGTGCGGCACCGTGGCGATGGCAGCGGCTCGGACGACGCTGCGGATCGCGCGTGAAACCGATGTGCCCGGGCAACTCCGCACCATGGGCTTGCGGATGCGCGAGGGGCTGGCGTCGCTGGCGAACCAGCACGGCGTCGCGATCCGGCAGAGCGGCCCGCCGCAGATGCCGCTGATGCTGTTCGACGCCGATCCGGATGTGAAGAAGGGCCGGGCGTTCTGTTCAGCGGCTTTGCGCCACGGCGCGTTCTTTCATCCCGTGCACAACATGTTCCTGTCGTCGGCCCATCAGGCCGCCGATATCGACGCGGCGCTGGAGGCGGCCTCGCACGGCTTCAAGGCCGTCCGCGCGCTTACCTAGGGCGCGTACTCATAAATCTTCGTCGACGTCCGAAAGGGGCCGTCAACGGCGTGCGATGTTCTCGAAAAGATTGAGCACATCTGTGTAGTGGGCCGCCGGGTCATGGGGCGGCTTACCGACGCTTCCTGAAACCGGCCGGTCGGTAACCGCGGGCCACAAGTTGATCTGTTCGCCGGTAGCAAAATCGAGTACGATGTCGCGGATGCGAGTGTCCCGGTCAGCCTGCTCGGGGCTGCGGTTCGGCTGGTCCTGTCCGACCAGGGCGTACATCTCCGTGCCGTGAACGGCGGGCGCACCATCGGCAGGGCCTATCATGAGCAGGTGCGCTTTGCCGCCGGCAGCGGCGTGCGCAAGCACGCCACGGGCTGCGGGTAAGGCGTAAATCCAGTCGGTCAAGATCGCCGCCCGAACTTCAGCCGGCGAGCGGCCGCCATGATTATAGGTGTTGACGATGCTTCGGGCGCGGGACGCCGGAACGCGCCACCTCGCCACCTCGGCGGTGACGTTGTCGATGGCGTGGGGGTTGAAGCGGTCCAGATCGTTGGCCACCCACCAGCCGATATCGTTGCTGGCCGTGCTGAGCAGTACGTCGATGTCCTGGTGAGTCCCCGCGGCTAGGACGTCCATCGGGTGGGTGTGGAGGACTCCGCCGGGTTGGCCGCCGTCCAGGACGAGGCCGAGGGTCCGGTTGTCGGCCCCGTTGCGATCGCCGATGTCCTGCGGGCCAACCTTCTGCAGCGCCGCGACCATAAGAGACGTGTCCATCTCGACGAGCCGTTCGGGAGCATTCGCAATGCCGAGTTCAGTAAGGAAGAGCGCCGCGAGTTCCTCGGCCCACGAGGCAGGGACGAGTCGTGAGGGGCCTCCGGAGAAACCGCCGACGCGCTTGTAGAGGCCGTCCGCGGAGGGCGCCCCTAGGAGGGCGAGCGATTGAAAACCACCAGCGCTATGGCCGAACACCGTGACGTTGTTGGGGTCACCGCCGAAGAACGCGATGTTCCACTTGACCCATCCGAGCGCGGCAATGACGTCCTGAAAACCGAGGTTGCTGGCCTCGGCGAGTCGGCCGCCGTACTGAGAAAGCTTAAGGAATCCAAGCGCGCCGAGCCGGTAGTTAACCGACACACTAACCACTCGACCTGTCGCAGCAAGACCGGAAGCGTTGGAGGTCGTCTGCGTGTTTGCGCCATGTTCGAACCCGCCACCGTAGATGTACACGACCACCGGAAGCGCGCGCGCGGCTGGCCGATCGGGGGCCCACACGTTCAAGTTCAGGCAGTCTTCGCCAGTCCCGCTGTCCGCCTCGAGCCAATCGATAGCGCGAGGTTGGATAGGGGCTACGCCCTTTCGGTCATAGGGCCGGTCGGCGTCGAACGCTGCGATGGCTGGGTGGCGAAATCGCTCCGCTGTAGCGAAGGGAATTCCCCACCAAGCTCGCACTCCTGAGATGATCTTGCATGCGGTGCTTGTCATGTAGTCAATATTCATCCATCGGTCGAAGCACATTAGGTCAAGTCGCATCGTTTATCTGCTTGTGTACCGCATTTTTGAGTCTCGAATAAGCTATCGGGGGTACAGGAAACAGGCATGTCGGCTTTGGTTCATTTTCGACCGATTCATCAGGGATTGTTGGCAGGTTAACGTCCGCTTCTGCCCGTAAGCGCCGAACCGGGCCGAGCCAGAAGCGTTGCGTATGGCCGGACTCCCGTGATTCAAGCCCCCAAACTGAGGGCTCGAATCATGCGCTACGAACTCGCCGACCATGAATGGAATGCCATAAGGCTGATGCTGCCCAACAAGCCGCGTGGCGTTCCTCGGGTGAACGACCGACGTGTCCTCAATGGCATCTTCTGGGTCCTCCGATCAGGAGCCCCCTGGCGTGATCTGCCGGCGGGGTTTGGCCCATACACCACTTGCTACAACCGGTTCGTCCGCTGGCGGCGGGCTGGTGTCTGGGGGCGCATCATAGACAGACTTGCCGCTACCCATGATGCCGCTGTCCAGATGATCGACACCTCCATTGTCCGCGTGCATCAACATGGATCCTGCATCACAAGGAACCAGCGCCAGTCGATGGGAAGGTCCCGCGGCGGCTTGACGAGCAAAATCCATGCGTTGGTCGATAGCAATGGTCTGCCGGTACGGCTGGCATTGAGCCCCGGTGAGGCTCATGACGTTCGACTTGCCGGAAAACTGCTGTCTCGTCTGAAATCCGGGTCAATGCTGCTTGCCGACCGTGGCTATGACGCGGACTGGATCAGGAGCTGGCCATGAAGAAGGGCGCGTGGGCCAACATCCCGCCGAAAAGCAACCGACGCGATCCGATCTGCTTCAGCCCCCATCTCTACCGCGCTCGCAACCGGATCGAGCGGTTCTTCAACAGGATCAAACAATGTCGTCGGGTGGCGACACGCTATGACAGGCTTGCTGCCAACTACCTTGCGTTCGTTCAACTCGCGTCAATCAGGCTATGGCTGCGCCTTAATGAGTCCGCATCCTAGTTGCTTTGCGGCTATTTCAGCGCCTGCAAAACCTGATCGAGTTTCTCGACCAGCACGTCCGCATGCGCAGTGGTGAACACCAGCTGCGGCCGGATCTTGAGAACGTTGGCTTGCGGTCCGGCGGCGCTGATCAGCACGTGCCGCTCGCGCAGCATATTGACGATGGCTGCTGTTTCGCTGGCGGCCGGCGTTCCGGTGGGACCGCCGTGCCGCAGCTCCACGCCAAAGAACAATCCGGCGCCGCGCACCTCTGATATCAATGGATGGCGCGCGTGCAGTTGCCGGAACTGTTCACGCAGATAGGCGCCGACGCGCTGTGCATTCGCAAGCAAGCCTTCGGACTCGATCACTTCAAGCACGGCTATTCCGGCCGCCGCCGAGACGGGATTGCCGCCAAAGGTGTTGAAATAGCGTGACCGCGCGCCGAATTCGGCCAGCACTTCCGGACGCGCCGCCATTCCGGCGACTGGATGGCCATTGCCCATCGGCTTGCCCATCGTGACCAGATCGGGAATGAGACCGTGGCGGGCAAAACCCCACATCTGCTCGCCGGTGCGCCCGAAGCCTGGCTGCACCTCGTCGGCGATAAAGATGCCGCCGGCCGCACGCACCGCTTCGACGGCGGGGCGCAGGAAGCCCGCAGGGTCCGCGAACACCCCGTCGCTGGAGAAGATCGTGTCGACCAACAGTCCGGCCGGACGAATTCCGTTTTTGCGCATGTCGTCGAGCGCGCCGCGAACGTGCCGCGCAAAGGTCTCGCCGGTATCGTCGCCGGCGGAGCGTGGCGCCGGCACCAACCGGGCGTGGCTGTCCTTTGCCAGCGGCAGCCCGAGCGAAGGCGACAGCTCGGCCAGCGCGCTGGTGACGCCGTGATAGGCGGTTTCCGTCACGATGAAGCCGGTGCCGCCGGTGCAGGTGCGGGCCACACGCAGCGCGAGGTCGTTGGCCTCGCTGCCGGTGCAGGTGAACATGATCTGGCTGATCTCGGCCGGGAAGGTGGCGAGGAGTTTTTCGGCATAGTCGAGCACGGTCTCGTGCAGATAGCGCGTATGGGTGTTCAGCACCGCGGCCTGCCGCGCGATCGCCTGCACGACGTGGGGATGCGAGTGTCCGACCGACGCGACATTGTTATAGGCGTCCAGATAGGCATTGCCGGCGGGATCGTAGAGCCACACGCCTTCGCCGCGGACAAATTGCACCGGTTGTTCGTAGAACAGACGGTAGGCCGGACCGAGCAGCCGCTTGCGCCGTGCGATCAAGTCGTTGGCCGAAGCAGCCTCATGGTTGGTGGACATCTGTTTTACTCCGAATTGCAGGCAGACTGAATCTGCTGCCGGGCCTGTGCCCGGGAGATACCAGCGATTCGCTGCAGTCTGCCCCAGGCCGCCGGATTGTTGCGTAGAATATAATCCCGATTCCCGGGATAGCGGATGGCCCGCCAGCTGCTGATCACGATGGTCATCACCATGCGCGTCGCGATCAGGTCGAACAAGATCTCGAACTCGATCGGGTCGAGCGGCGTGACCGCATGGTAAGCCGCGATCATCTCGCAGGCGGGCGCGAGCGGATCGTTGCCATCGACGACCTGGTACGCCGCGGTCACGGCGAGGTCGACGACCCGGGCGGTCGACGTCATGTCGCCAAAGTCGATGATTCCCGCGATGCGCTCGCTATTGGCGGAATCGACGACGATGTTGTGCGGGTTGAGATCGTTGTGAAGCGGCTGTTTGGGCAGGCCCGACAGCACGGGAAGGGCGTGCGTCTCGAACCGGTCGAGGGTGCGCTCGACGAGAGTGCGTCGGTCGGCCGGGACGGCGTCGATCAATGGACGCAATTCGGCGGCGTGCTGAAGGTCCCACAGCAGCTTGTGGTTGGCGCCGGGATGCCGGAAGTCGCGAAGCCCCCGCGCCATCCGTGCGGCGCATTGGCCGAGGTCGCGCCGCAGCGCCGTTGAACTCTCGACGGTGTGGAAGGGCGTTCCGGCAAGAAACGACAACAGACGCACGATCCGCGTCGAACCGTCGTCGAAGCCGATATCGAGTTCCGTTGCGCCGTTCAACGCCGGAAAGATGCGCGGCACCGGCAGGCCGGGGTCGGCGGCGGCCAGCTGCACCAGGGCTTCGGTCTGCAGATTCGTGACCGCGCGATCCTCTGTGGGATTCGCGATCTTCAGTACATATTCGCGGCCATCCGACGTCCGCAGCCGGAAATTCTGATCGCGCTCGCTGTCGAGGCGACGCACCGTGACGGGCAGGCCGTAATGTTCGGCCGCCAGTTCCTTGGCAAGCGATTCCGGAATGCTTGATGCGGCGCGCAGGCCATCGATCGGATGTGCCGCGTCAATTGCGGGAGAGGAGTCTGGCACCGCAGTGTCCTTTAGGCCGTGATCCTTTGGGGCGTACGACCGGTCAATAGCCGCGTTGGCGGTCGATGGCGTTCGGCGGCCGTCGGCCGGTTTGTATTGCGTCGGCGGTTGCGACGACCGTGGTCGCAACGGCCTCGACCCGGACTTCGCAGGCGTCGTGTGGCGTCACGACGATTTTGGGATGATGCCAGAACGGGTGCGCCGGCGCCAGCGGTTCGGCCGCGAACACGTCGAGCGCGGCGCCGTCGAGTTGACCGCTCTCCAGCGCGGCCAGCAGGGCCGCATCGACCAGATGTTCGCCGCGTCCGACCTGGATGAGGTAGCCGCCGCGGCGCATGCGGGCGAACAGTTCCGCGTTGAGAATGCCCTGGGTCTCCTGCGTCAACGGCAGCAGGTTCACCAGCGCCTCGCTTTCACCAAGCATGGCGGCGAGGCCGGCGGGGCCGTGGAATCCCCGGACGGAGGCGGGCGTCGGCTTCGCCGTCCGGCTCCACGCCATGACGGGGAAACCGAGCTGTGCAAGGTCGGCGGCAACGCGCTGGCCGATTTCGCCGTAACCGAGGATGCCGACCGGCACGTCCTGCGCGGCACGCTGCGGGAGGCGCTTCCAGATTCCGTCACGCTGCTGGGCCAGATAAGTTGCAAAACGCCGCTGATGCGAGATCACATGCCAGATGACAAAGCCTGACATCGTCTGCGCCTGCAGGGGATCGACGATGCGAACGACGTCGATATCCGGCCGCAGGCTCGGGCAGGCGACAATATTGTCGACGCCGGCACCGAGCGAACAGACCGCCTTCAGGTTCGGGTAATGCTCAAAGGCGTCGGCCGGCGGATGCCATGCGATCGCAAGGCTGATGTCCGCGTCGGACCCGTTGCCGCGATGATCGACGATTTCGATGCGGTCGGCGATGCGAGCGAATTCTGTTCCGAGGTAGCCTCTGATATCGAGGCTGCTACTCACGAGCGCACAACGCATCGTTCACGCCGCCTTGGAAGATGATATCTGGCCGGGCACCGCGGCAAGAAGTTCGCGCGTATAGGGGTGCTCGGGGGCGGAGAACAGTGCTGCGGCAGGCCTGAGCTCGACGATCGACCCGCGCTGCATCACCGCGATGCGGTCGCAGATCTGGGCTGCCACCCGCAAATCATGGGTGATGAACAGCATCGACAGCCCAAGGCGCGTCTTGAGGTCTTCGAGCAGGTTCAGAACCTGCGCCTGCACGGAGACGTCGAGCGCGGAGACGGCCTCATCCGCCACCAGGATTTCGGGGTCGAGCGCCAGCGCCCGCGCGATCCCGATCCGTTGCCGCTGGCCGCCGGAGAATTCGTGCGGGAAACGTTCCATCGCACTCGCATTGAGGCCCACCAGACCCAGCAATTCATGAGCGCGTTGTCGCGCCGCCGCAGGCTCCGCGCCGTGCGCGATCGGGCCATCGGTGATGATGTTGCCGACCTTGCGGCGCGGATTGAGCGAGGCGAACGGGTCCTGAAACACCATCTGGATGCGCTTGCGCTGCTCGCGCAACGCCTTGCCGTTGATGCGCGTCAGGTCGGTTTCGCCAAGGCGAACGGTGCCGCGATCCGGCTCGATCAGGCGCATGATCAGGCGCGCGATGGACGATTTGCCGGAACCGGATTCGCCGACCAGGCCGAGCGTCTCGCCCTGAAAAATGTCGAAACTGACTTCCTTGGCGGCCTGGACACTGCGCGTCGGCTGAAACCAGCCGCCGCCGCTGACATAGGTTTTTTCGATACCGATCACCTCGACCACCTTCGGCCGATCGAGCCGGGAAACGCGCGCCGGCGGCTGCAGTTTTGGGACAGCGGCGAGCAGCGCTCGAGTGTAGGGGTGTTGCGGACGCTGCAGCACGTCGTCGGCTGCGCCCTGTTCGACCACCTTGCCGTGCTGGAGCACGACGACGCGATCGGCGATATCGGTGACGACGCCGAAATCGTGGGTGATGAACATCACCGCCATGTTGCGGCTGCGTTGCAGGTCGCGGATCAGTTTGAGGATCTGCGCCTGCGTGGTGACGTCGAGCGCGGTCGTCGGTTCATCAGCGACCAGCACCGCCGGTTCGAGCGCCAATGCCATCGCGATCATCGCGCGCTGCCGCTGGCCGCCCGAGAGCTGGTGCGGATAGGCGCGCACGCTGCGTTCGGGGTCGGGCAGGCCGACTTCGCGCAGCAGGCCGAGGGCCTTTTGCTTCCGTTCTTTCGGCGTCAGCAGGCCGTGCGCCTCGAACATCTCGGCGATCTGGTCGCCGATCCGCATCAAGGGGTTGAGCGCCGTCATCGGCTCCTGGAACACCATCGCAAGTCGGCGGCCGCGCAGACCGAGCCAGCCATCCGCGTCGAGGGTCAGCAGGTTTTGGCCGCCAAAGGTGATTTCGCCGGTCTCGGCGATCACGGTGTCGGGCAGCAGACCCATCAGGGCATGCGCGCACATCGACTTGCCGGACCCGGATTCGCCGACGACGCAAAGGATCTTGCCGGCGGTGAGATCGAACGAAACCCCGTCCACGGCGTAAGCACGGTCGCTGCCGGGCGGCAGGGCCAGTTTGAGGTCTTTGATGACTACAGCGGCGTCAGACATGCTCAGCGCCCGTCCTTGTTGAGACGCGGGTTGAGCGCATCGTTGAGGCCTTCGCCGATCAGGTTCAGCGCCAGTACCGAGATCAGGATGGCGACGCCGGGAAACACCGTGATCCACCAGGCCTGGCGAATAACGGTGCGGCCGGCGCCGACCATGTAGCCCCACGACATCAGATTGGGATCGCCAAGGCCGAGAAACGACAGCGAGGATTCGAGCAGGATCGCGGTGGCAACCATCAATGACGCCAATACGATCACCGGGGAGAGGGCGTTGGGCAGGATCTCGCGCCAGATGATCCAGCTATTGGTCTGCCCGGTCACGATCGCGGCCTGGACATATTCACGGGTGCGCAGTGACAGCACCTCGCCGCGGACGAGGCGCGCCACCGGCGGCCAGCTGACGATGGCAATCGCAATCACGATCGAGACGATCGACGGCTGCAGCACGGCGACCAGCACGATCGCGAGCGCAAAGCTCGGCACGGTCTGGAAGAATTCGGTGAAGCGCATCAGGGCGTCACCGATCCGGCCGCCGAAATAGCCGGCGGCAGCGCCCACGGGAATGCCGACCGCTAGCGCCGCCAGCGTCGAGACGAGGCCGACCAGCAGCGAGACGCGGGCGCCATAGATGATGCCCGCCATCACGTCGCGACCGAGCGCGTCGGTGCCGAGCGGCAGGCCGGCCAGCGTGAACGGCGGCAGGAACGGCCGCTGCACCATGCGCCAGGGCGAGGTCGGAAACAGCAGGGGACCGAACACAGCAATTACGATCGCGACCGTCAGGATCACGAGGCCGATCAGGCCACCGGGATTGCGGAGCATCAATCTCCAGAACTGTCTCATGCGGCGAACTCGATGCGGGGATCGACCGAACGGTAGATCAGGTCGGTGATCAGGTTGAAGGCCAGCACCATCGCCGAACAGACCACGAAGACGCCGAGCAAAAGGTTATAGTCGCGCTGCAGCAGCGCCTCGTACATCAGCCGGCCGATGCCGGGCCAGGCGAACACGGTTTCGGTCAGCACGGCGCCGCCGACCAGCGTGCCCGCCTGCAAGCCCGCCAGCGTCACCACGGGCAGCAGCGCGTTTCGCAGCACGTGGCGGCGCTGGATCACGGCATCGCGCAACCCCTTGGCGCGCGCGGTCTTGACGAAGTCGAGCCGCTTGACCTCGAGCATCGAGGCGCGGGTCATGCGGGCGTAGGTAGCCATGAAGAACAGGCCGATCGTCGTCGCCGGCATGATCAGATGGGCGCCGACATCCAGCACGTGAGCGAGCCCGGTGTAACCAGCGCCCACCGTCTCGTAGCCAAAGCTCGGCAGCCAATCCATCGTCACCGAGAACAGCAGGATCGCCATCAGCGCGACCCAGAACAGCGGCGTGGCGTAGAAGATCAGCGCCAGCACCGTGATAAGGGTGTCGGTCCAGCTGCCGGCGCGGCGCGCCGCCAGCGTTCCGAACAGGACGCCGAACGCAAGTGAAATCGCAAACGCGGTGCCGGTCAGCAGTAGGGTGGCCGGAAGCCGGTCGAGGATCAGCTTTGAAACCGGCATTTGCTGGCGGAACGAAAAGCCGAGATCGAGACTGACGATGCCCTTGACGTAGAGAAACAGTTGCACCGGCAGAGGCTGGTCGAGGCCGAATTTTTCGCGGAGCTGGGCGAGGAAGATCTGGTCGCCGGCGCCGGCTTCACCGGCCATCACCAGCGCCGGATCGCCGGGCGCCAGCCGGATCAGGAAAAAGTTGAGGACGACAATTGCCAGCAGGACGATGACGGCCTTGCCAATGCGCTGGGCAATGAATGCGAGCATCGTGTGGATTTCCGCTGCGTTCGAGGCTTGGTGTTGGAATTTCCGATCGCGGCGAGACGCCGGAGCGCCGCCGCCGCGATCTGGATGTTACGGAGTTACTTTTCGATCCACGCGTCCCGGAAGCCGTCATTGACGCCGATCGCGGTCGTGACGAGGTTCTTGACGTTGCAGCGGGTGATGGTGGGGAACTGCAGTTCGAGCAGCCATGCCACCGGCACGTCGTCGGTCAGGATCTTCTGCGCCTTGGTGTAGATCTCCTGGCGCTTGGAATCCGGGAAGGCGACGGCGCCGTCCGCGAACAGTTGATCGATCTCCGGATTCGAATAGCCCTCGACGTTGTTGAACGGCGAGCCCTTCGTTATCTGGCTCGAGACGTAATTGCGGCCGACGCCGAGCGCGGGGTCGCCGTACTGGTACAGATAGGTGAAGGCGATATCGTAGTCCCAGTCGGCGGTTTTCTGATTCCAGCCGGGGACATCGGTCGCCACCATTTCGATATTGATGCCGACGTCCTGCAGATTCTGCTTCACGGCCTCGGCCCAACGCTGCCAGGTTTCTCCATAGGGCAGCGGCAGCAGGCGAACCTTCTCGCCATTGTAGCCGGCCTCCTTCAGCAGTGCCTTCGCCTTCGCCGGATTGAAATCGTATTTCGTCACCGCGTCCGTGTAGTACTTGATCGAAGAGCCGGACGGCCCGGTGGCGACCTTGCCGAGGCCGTTCCAGATCACGTCCTTTGCAAAATTGCGGTCGATGGCGAACATCACGGCCTGACGGAATTTCTTGTTGGCCGTCGGCCCGGAGCGGTTGTTGAGCCACAGCCACGAATGCGGGCTGAAGAATTCCCAGCCGGCGCCGGTGACGCACACGTTCTTGAGTTTGCTCAGGCGCGGAACGTCGAAATTCTCGACCGAACCGCCCGGCAGCACGTCGACCTTGCCGGTTTCGAACGCCACCGATCGCGCCGCGGCGTCGGGAATGACGTGCCAGTAGATTTCGTCGAGGTTGGGCTTGCCCTTGATGTAGTAGTTCGGGTTCTTGACCAGCCGGATGAAGGAGCCCTTCTGCCATTCCTTGAACATGAAGGGGCCAGTGCCGATGGGCGTGTTGTTGGCCGGGTTGGTCTTGAAATCGGTTCCTTCATAGATGTGCTTCGGAATCATCGGCATCGAGCCGACTTCGAAGATACCGAGGAACGGCCCGAACGGCTGCTTCAGCGTGAACACGACGGTGGATTCGTCTGGTGTTTCGACCTTGTCGACCTGGACCAGATTGTTGCGCCCACGCGGATGGGTCTGCTTGAGGAATTCGATCGAGAACGCCACGTCGGCTGACGTGAACGGTTTGCCGTCATGCCAGGTGACACCCTTCCTGAGCTTGAACGAGTAGACCTTGCCGTCTTCGCTGACGCTCCAGCTCTCGGCCAGACCCGGCTGCGGCTCCAGCTTCGGGCTATAGCGCAGCAGGCCTTCGTAAATATTGCCTGATACCATCTGGGTCGGGCCGTTCTGCACGATGCCCATCATCAGGCCGGGCGGTTCGGGCTGGATAACGGCATTGACGACGCCGCCTGCCTTCGGCTCTTGCGCAAAGGCTGTGCTGGTAAAGGCTGTGCTTGAAAGGGCTGCTCCGGAAAGGCCGCCTACCACAGCAAGACCCATAACAAATTGCTTTAGCATGACATCTCTCTCTTGATCGCCTGAGCGGCGCGCGTTGTGTTGAAGTTTGAGTGTGCGGCTAGTTCATGAAATCCGGATCGGACCGTTCCAGCATCCGCTTGAAGGCGACCCATTCGATATCCGGAACACCGTTGAGTTCGATGCTGTCATAGAAGGTCTCATATTGACCCGCGGTCTTGCGGGCGACGCTTGCCGAGAGCGGCACGATCTCGGCGCCAGCGCCCTGAACCGCGAGCTGGGCGCGGCACGAGCGTTCCAGATTGTGCATCAGCTTGAAGGCCTCGGCGACTGAGCGGCCGCAGGTGAGCATGCCGTGGTTGCGCAAAACCATGACGAACTTGTCGCCGAGGTCGGCGACCAGCCGCTCGCGCTCATCCAGATCGAGCGCGATGCCTTCGTAGTCGTGATAGGCGAGGCGATCGGTGAACTGCATCGACCATTGATTGAGCGGCAGCAGTCCCTGCTTCTGGCAGGACACCGCGACGCCGGCGACGGTGTGGGTGTGCAGTACGCAGGCAGCATCCGTTCGCGCCGCATGCACGGCGCTGTGAATGGTGAATCCGGCCGGGTTGATGCCGAGGTTCATCGGGTCGTCGATGACGTTGCCGTCGATATCGACGGTGACCAGATTGGACGCGGTGACCTCTTCAAACCGCAGGCCGTACGGGTTGATCAGAAAACGGTCATGGGCGCCCGGCAGCCGGGCCGAGATATGGGTGTAGATGCTGTCGTCGAGGCCGAGCCGGTGAATCAGCCGGTAGGCGGCGGCGAGATCGATTCGGGCTTGCCGGGTTCCGTCCTTGATGGCCGGGGGCGGTACGTGCGCTGTCATTATTGGAATGCACCCTTTTTGAACAGGTCTAAGGGTTGCATCGCAACTAGGCTCATGACAAGACTAAACTGTCGACAATCGACGCTTAAATTATGTACAAGTAGTAAAACCGGCCAAAATCGGGTAAGAACCGGCCAAAATGGACCCATTTTGATGCGCACATTGTCCCCGCCGGTCGGATTGCCCGCCCTCGCCGACACCGATCTCGTCGGCCAGGTCGCCCGTCTTTTGACCCAGGCGGTGGTCGAAGGCCGGCTGGCGCCGGGTTCCAAGGTCGTGGAAGCGGGGATCGCGAGGGAGCTAGGGGTGAGCCGGGCGCCGGTGCGCGAGGCCGCGCGGCTGCTGGAACAGCAGGGACTGCTGGTGGCCAGTCCGCGCCGCGGCTTCTTCGTGCGCAAATTCGCCGCCGACGATATCGACGACATCTATGACTTGCGGCTGTGCGTCGAGCGGCACGCGGCCGTGCTCGCTGCGCGCAACCTGACGCCGGAGACGCGCGACATGCTGCGGCGGCAGATCGACGTGCTGCACCAGACCGCTGATCTGGAAGATCCCGCAAGGCAGGTCGAGGAGGACTACCGCTTTCACCGCCTGATCTGCGAGATCGCGGCGAACCGGCGGCTGTTGCGGTTGTTCGACGATCTCGCATCGGAAATGCGCATGGTGATCGGCCTGATCGGACGGCTGTACGACGATCCGCATGAAATCGCCCGCACGCATGAACCCGTGTTAGCTGCCATCGAACAAGGCCATCCCGAACGCATCGTGGCGCATATCGACTATCACATCGGTCATGCGTGGCGCGAAGTCGGAAAACTCGTGCGGGAGATTCCCGCTTAGCCGGCGGCGCACGCTGGTGCGCGCCAGATTTCATTGACAGGAAACAGGAGTATCCGCGTGAAGGCCGTCTACACTGAACTGCACCGCAGTCACGATCCGCAATTCTTTCTGGTGCGCGGTATCATCCAGCGCACCACCGAACAGCCCGAACGCGCCGACCGGCTGCTCGCAGGATTGAAGGCCGGCAAGCACGAACTGGTTGCGCCTACACTATTCGGGCAGGGCCCACGTGCAAGGATTCACAGTCCGGAATATCTCGGCTTTCTCGCCGAGGCCTGGGAGGCCTGGTCCGCGCTCGGCAATGCCGGTCCGGAAATGATCGCCAACATCCACCCGGTGCGCCATGCTGCGACCTATCCGACCCATATCGTCGGCCGACTCGGCTGGCATACGGCCGATACCGCCGCTCCGATCGGTCCCGGCACCTTTGCCGCGGCCTGCGCGGCAACGGATGTGGCGACGACGGCGGCGCAGCTTGTCATGGACGGCGAGGACGCGACCTATGCGCTCTGCCGTCCGCCCGGTCATCACGCCTACCGCGACATGGCCGGCGGCTTCTGCTTCTTCAACAACAGTGCGATTGCAGCTGCGCATCTGCGCCAGCGCCATGAACGTGTTGTCATCCTCGATGTCGACGTCCACCATGGCAACGGCACGCAGGGCATTTTCTACGAACAACCCGACGTGTTCACCGTTTCGATCCATGCCGACCCCACGTCGTATTATCCGTTCGTGTGGGGTTACGCGCACGAGCGCGGCACGGGTCCTGGCCTCGGCACCAACCTCAATATTCCTTTGCCGATCGGCACCGGCGATGACGGCTACATGGGCGCGCTTGGCGTTGCAAAGAAAGCCATCGATGCCTTCGCGCCCGGCGCGCTGGTCGTTGCACTTGGCCTCGACGCATCGGAGCATGATCCGTTGGCAGGCCTCGCCGTGACCACGCCCGGCTTCCGGCGCATTGGCGCCGCCATCGCGCGGCTCGGGCTCCCGACCGTGTTCGTTCAGGAGGGCGGATACCTCTCCGACATTCTAGGCGCCAACCTGACATCCGTTCTCGCCGGCTTCGAAGAAGCCCGCTAGGCCGCGCGCCTTTCTGATATCGACGACTTCAGGAGACGGAATAAATCTTCCGTCTCCTTTTGCACTTTCGCCACCGCTTCCAGCTTCACGGGGCCATAGCCACGAATGTCCATCGGTGCGGCTGCGATCTTGGCCAGGCGTTCGATGGTGTCAGGTGAAATCCAGGGTGTGAGATCGCTCACGAGCCTTTCGTACCAGTCGATCAGGCCGCGCTCCATCTGGCGTTCGTGCGTATAGCCGAACACGTCCAACGGCGTGCCACGCAGGAATTTGAGCCGCGCCAGAATTCGGAATGGTGTCTGGATCCATTGCCCGAATTGACGCTTGAGCGGCCGTCCGCGGGCGTCCTTTCCGGACGACAGGACCGGCGGCGCCAGATGATACTTGATCGCGAAGTCGCCCTCGAATTCCTGCCGCAGCTTGTCCTGAAACCCGGTCTCCATGTGCAGCCGCGCCACCTCGTACTCGTCCTTGTAGGCCATCAGCTTGAAGAGGGTCCGCGCGACGGTGGTCGTTAGCACCTGCGAGCCGGGTACGTGGCGTTCCTCGGCGGCGCGGACTTGACCGACGAATTTGAGGTAACGATCGGCATAGGCTGCATTCTGATAGGCGGTGAGGAAGTCGACACGGCGAGAGATGATATCGTCCAGCGTCTCTTCCTTTTTGGCCTGCCCAAATAGCGACGTCACAAAATCACTATCCGCTGCGGCGAGGCGCCCGCTGGCAAAAGCCTGCTTGTTCTGTTCGATCGCAACGCCATTCAACTCGATTGCGCGCATCAGCGCTTCCAGTGTGACCGGCACCAATCCTTGCTGCCACGCCGTTCCGAGCATGATCACATTGGCAAAAACCGTGTCGCCGAACAGCGCGTCGGATAGCCGGTTCGCGTCAAGACTCCTCAAATTGTCCGATCCGACGACGCGTTCGAGGTGCCGAAGCCTCGCCGCCGCCTCCAGGCTGGCGTCGCGATTGCGTACGATGTCGCCGGTCGGCATTTCAGCCGTGTTGATGACAGCGCGCATGTCAGGCCCGTAAGTACCAGACGCCTTCGGCGAGGAACTGACCACGATGTCGCAACCGATCAGCGCGTTGGCGGCGCCCTGATCGATCCGGACCTGGTGGATATCGTCGGGGCTATTCGAGAGCCGGATGAAACTCAGGACGGGTCCAAATTTCTGCGCGAAGCCGGTGAAGTCGAGCACCGATGCACCCTTGCCCTCCAGATGCGCCGCCATCGTGATCAACGCGCCGACGGTGATGACGCCGGTGCCGCCGACGCCGGTCACGAGCAGGTTGAACGGTTTTTCGAGTGAAACGAAATTTGGCTCGGGCAGCGCGGTCGTGCGGGCCATCGCGTCGATGCCGGCGCCTTGCTTCTTGCGCCGGGTCGCGCCTTCAACGGTGACAAAGCTCGGGCAAAAGCCGTTGACGCAGGAAAAGTCCTGGTTGCAGGTCGAGAGATTGATCTGGCGCTTGCGGCCGAACGGCGTCTCCTTTGGCTCGACGCTCAGACAGTTGGACTCGACCGAACAATCGCCGCAGCCTTCGCAGACGAGATCATTGATGACGGCGAATTTCTTCAGCTCGGGCGCCTGGCCGCGCTTGCGCTTGCGCCGCCGCTCGGTGGCGCATTCCTGTTCATAGATCAGGACTGAGACGCCCGAGATCTGCCGCAGTTCGCGCTGCACGGCATCCAGCTGCGCGCGGGGATGGATCGTTACGCCTTTCGGAAAATCGCTCGCGTGCAATTGATCGGGCGCGTCGGACACGATCGCAATCCGCGCCACCCCGTTGGCACGAACTTCGTGGGCGATGGCGGTCACGCTGATCGGCCCGTCGACGGGCTGGCCGCCCGTCATGGCGACCGCATCGTTGAACAGGATCTTGTAGGTAATATTGGCCTTGGCGGCCACGGCCTGGCGGATCGCCATTGATCCCGAGTGATAGTAGGTGCCTTCGCCGAGATTCTGGAACACGTGCTTGCCGCCGGTGAAACGCGAGGAGGCGATCCAGTTGACGCCTTCGCCGCCCATCTGGATCAGCGAACTCGTATCGCGATCCATCCAGCTCGCCATGAAATGACAGCCGATGCCGGCCAGTGCCTGCGATCCCTCGGGCACCTTCGTTGACGTGTTGTGCGGACAGCCCGAGCAAAAATAGGGTGTGCGCGTTGCGCCGGATATGTTGATGATCTCCGCACTTGGGCGGAGCAGTTTTTCGGCGCGCGATGTGAGGTCGAGGCCGGGGAAAATCAGGTCAAGCCGCTTGGCGACGATCGGCGCCAGCAGCCGCGGCGACAACTCGCCGACCCAGGGCACCAGCGGATCATTGTTTTCATCGCTCTTGCCGGCCATGTGTTCGGGCTTGTGGCCGGGATAGTCGTAGAAATATTCCTTGAACTGGCTTTCGATGATGCCGCGTTTTTCCTCGATCACGAGGATCTCGCGCTTCTCCCGGACGAATTCCAGTGCGTCGTGATGCGCCAGCGGCCACACCATCCCGACCTTGTAGATATCGATGCCAATCCGCCGGCATTCGAATTCGGTTAAGCCCAGGAGTTGCAAGGCCTCCATCAGGTCGAGATGAGCCTTGCCTGTCGTGACGATGCCGTAGGTGGCGTCGGGGATGTCGTAAATCCGGCGATCGATCGGGTTGGCGGCGGCAAAGGCGAGCACTGCGTTCTTCTTGGCTTCCAGCCGCTGCTCGATCTGCGGCCCGGGAAGGTCCGGCCAGCGGTAGTGCAGGCCGCCCGCGGGCGGTTCGAATGCCGGCGGGTTGAACAGGCGGCGCGGCGGCAGTTCGACCGAGGCGCAGGACTCGACCGTTTCCGATATCGCCTTGAAGCCGACCCACATGCCGGAAAAGCGGCTCAGCGCGTAACCATATTCGCCGAAGGAAAGATATTCGGCCACGCTCGACGGGCTAAGCGTCGGCATGAACCATGCCATGAAGGCGACGTCCGACTGATGCGGCATCGATGACGACACGCAGCCATGATCGTCGCCGGCAACGACCAGCACGCCGCCATGCGGCGAGGAGCCGTAGGCGTTGCCGTGCTTCAAGGCATCGCCGGATCGATCGACGCCGGGGCCCTTGCCGTACCAGAGGCCGAACACGCCATCGACTTCGCGCGCCGGGTTGGTTTCGACCTGCTGCGATCCCAGCACGGCGGTGGCGGCGAGGTCTTCGTTGACGGCGGGCAGGAATTCGATGCGCCGCTGGCTCAGGAGTTTTTTGGCGCGCCAGAGTTCCAGATCGACGCCGCCGAGCGGCGAGCCGCGATAACCGGAGACGAATCCGGCCGAGTTGATGCCGTCGGCAGAATCGCGGTCGCGCTGGTCGAGCAGGATGCGCACCAGCGCCTGCGTGCCCGTCAGCAGCACACGCCCGGTCTGGCGCGTGTATCGGTCCATCAAGGCGTAATCGTCGAGGTCTCTGCCTGTCGTCAGGGTCAGGGTCATGTCGGCCTCCCGCCGTATCAGGTTGGTGAAAGTGTCGACCCGATCGGGTGGAAGAGCTGTTCTAATTGTTCGATATTTCCGTCTGTTATGGTAGAAATTACCAGCAGTGACGTATCATTCGGTATGATCTGCCACGGTAGTCCAGGAAAGGCTCATCATGATTGAAGGACAGGATCGACGATTGCTGACCCACCTCCAGAAAGATGGCCGCCGCAGCAACCAGGATCTGGCTGACGATGTCGGCATGTCGTCTTCGGCGTGCTGGCGCCGGGTGCGGGCGCTCGAAGAGTCCGGCGTCATTACCGGCTATGCGGCGCTGGTCGACCGCGAGCGGGCCGGCTTCCTGACTTCAGCCATTCTGCATGTGTCGCTCGATCGCCACGACGCCACTTTCGTCACCCAGTTCGTGGCGCGCGTGAAACGGCGCCCCGAGGTGCTCGAGTGTTTTGCGACGACGGGGGATGCCGATTATCACCTGCGCGTCGTCGTCGCCGACATGGCTGCCTACAACCGGTTTCTCGACGAATTCATGTTCAAGATTCCGGGCATCCGTCACGTCCGGACCAACGTCATCCTCAAGGAGATCAAGTGCGACGTCGCGCTGCCATTCTGAGAGGGGGCCGGGAACCATCGCTGCCGCAGAACGTTTGTCTTCCGAATTTCGAAAGCCTGTTTTTTTACGGGAGAGCAAAATGATTCGTGCTGCCGCAGCAATTCTCGTGGGATCGTTGGTCATTGGACCTGCGGCCGCGCAATCGACGACGCCCTCGAGCGAAAAGCCGGAGACCAGTTGCACGACAACCGGGTCCGCGACCTCGGGACACGGCGACGAAAAGACGTCGAATTCGATGGCCGTGGAAAAGAGCGCGATCCTGCCCGACGCCGGCGGCGCCGATTCGGCCGCGCCCACCGTGCAGAGCGGCGGCAAGCCCATGGTGGTCCGAAAGGACTGCCCGCCGGATTCCAAACCGAAGGGATGAGCGCATCGACGCGCCTTGCGAATGCTCGTTCTGCCTTCGCTAAAGAGCCGGCGCGAGGATGATGCCGGCCTGCCTGTCGTGAGAAGTACGTTCGATCAATCGCACTGCTCGTAGCCGGACGATTTGCATTTCTGCGCCTTCTCGCGCGCTTCCGTGACCTGTTGCGGGGTCAGCTCCTTGGTGAGCAAAGCGAGATCCTTCTTGGCCTCGGCATTGCCCTGCGCAGCCGCCACTTCATACCACATGTAGGCACGAACGGTGTCGGGCGATTCCTCGCCGCTGGCCTTGTAGTAGAGGCTGCCGAGCAACGTCTGGGCTTGGGGGTTGCCTTGCTTGGCGGCGAGCCGGCTCCACTTCCGCGCTTCCTTTTCGCTCTTGGGAACGCCGAGACCCATCCTGTGCATCACCGCGACCTTGTATTGCGCGATGGCGTTGCCTTTTTCCGCGAGCGGCCGGAACAGCTTGATCGCCGCCGCATACTGCTTTTTCGCAAACGCGGCCGTGGCTTCCTTCAAGCTGTCGGCATGGGCTGCGGGTGCGTGGGCCGTCACAGCGAACATGAGGATCGCGGTCATTAATCCCAGATGTCTCAATATGCGCACGATTTGCTCCCCTAAATGCTTTGAAGAAAAAATTATGACTCTCTCGTATCTCGAAAATCCGGGCGGCACAATCGCGTGGCGATCCCGCAGCTTCGCTGCGATGCAATGAACTCGTTCACTCAATGATAATGCGAGGTGGCGGCCGGCTTGCCGCGCCGGAGGTGATCGTCGTCCAGACATCGCGGGCGATCGCGATGTAGTGGCGCGCATGAACGCCGTCCGGTTCGGTCGCCACCACCGGGCGGCCATCGTCTGAGGTCTCGCGAATCTTGATATCGAGCGGTATCTCGCCGAGATACGGAATCCCGCGCCGTTCGGCCTCCTGGCGTGCGCCGCCATGGCCGAAGATCGGCGTGAGCTTCTGGCAGGCCGGGCAGCAGAACGCCGACATGTTTTCGATCAGACCCAGGATCGGGATGTTCACCTTCTCGAACATCGCGATGCCGCGCCGCGCGTCGATCAGCGCGATGTCCTGCGGCGTGGAGACGATCACCGCTCCGGCCAGCGGCGCCTGCTGGGCCATCGTGAGCTGCGCGTCTCCGGTGCCCGGCGGCAGGTCGATGACCAAAATATCGAGATCGCCCCACGCCACCTCGCGCAGCAATTGCGTGATCGCCGAGATCACCATCGCCCCGCGCCAGATCATCGCGAGGTCTTCCTCGACCAGAAAGCCGATCGACATCACCTTGACGCCAAACCGCTCCAGCGGCTCCAGCATGCGCGGGCCGACCTGGCGTGGCTTGCCGCGCAGCCCGAACAGTTTTGGCTGCGATGGGCCATAAATATCGGCGTCGAGGATACCGGCTTTCAGCCCTAGGGCGGCAAAGCCGAGCGCGAGATTGCACGCGGTGGTGGATTTGCCGACGCCGCCCTTGCCGGACGCGACGGCGATAACGTGCTTGACGCCGGGAATGCCTGACGCGCGCGACGTCGCGCGGGCTGCAGGGGCAGGCTGGGTGGCGGACACGGCGGGCTCCTTACGATCCAACGGGATCGCCCTTCTTGCCATCGCGCGCGCGCAAATAATCTTCCGTCGACATCACCGGCGGCCGCTGCGGCGCCCCGTGCGGGTCAAAACCCTCATTGACCACGGCTTCGACGCGGCAATCCGCGCACATCTTGATGACATCGATCCGTTTGGCGTTGGCGCCCTGGAACATCCAGTGCTTCTCGCCGAGTTTTGCCAGTACGCGTTCTATCGAACTTTTGGTCCCGAACGGCTTGCCGCAGGCGATGCAGTTGAACGGTTCTTCCTCCTTCAGAACGCGCAGCGGCGCGTTCCATGCCGCAAAATCCAGCCGCGGCTCTAGCGTGATGACTTTTTCGGGGCAGGTCGCTTCGCAAAGCCCGCACTGCACGCACAGGCTTTCGGTGAAGCGCAGCATGGCACGATCGGGATTGTCCGATAGCGCGCCGGTCGGGCAGGCGGTGACGCAGGCGTGACAGAGCGTGCAGCCTTCGACTTTGAGATTGACGCCGCCGAACGGCGCGCCCGGCGCCAGCGGGACGCTATCCACCGGCGCGGGTGCCGCCAGGTGAAGTTCGCGAAACGTCGTTTCGAGCACGCTGCGTTTGGCGCCGCGCGGCACGAAGCCGGCCGGCTTTGGCGTCGCGACGCCGCCTGGCGCCGCATCGAGCATTGCGCGCAGCTGGTCCGGATCGTCGGTCTCGAGGATACGCACCAAGCCTGCGCCGAAGCCGAGCGCGGCAACCACGGTGTCGGATGTCCCGACGGTCCGGCGCAGTCCGGTAATATCGTGCTTGGGTTTGCCGCGCGTCAGGATCGCGACACCACTGCCGCCATAGGCGAACACCGCCGCGATACTCTCCGGTCCGAGTTGCGTCACTTCATTGACGCGCAGCGGCAGCACATGGGCCGGCAGTCCGGCGCCGAACCTTGCCAACGCGTCGATCAGCGCGTCGCCATGCTCGCCGTCGTGGAACAGCACGATCGCGTTGTTGCCGCCGGCTTTACGATAGGTCTGCAGCAGCGTGCGCAATCGCCGCATGAGCGCGTCTGCACTGGGCAGTGCATATGAAGCCGCACCGGTCGGACACACCGAGGCGCAGGCGCCGCAGCCGGCGCATACGTTGGCGTCGATCGCGACGGCCTTTCCGTTCGGCGTGATCGCCCCGGTCGGACAGAGATCGAGGCAGCGCGTGCATCCGGTAATGCCGGAGCGCGAATGGGCGCACAGCGCTTCCTCGAACTGTATGAAGCGCGGCTTGTCGAAGGTGCCGACCAGATTGCCCGCATCCGCGATCGCGCGCTCGACGGCGCCGCGGTCGCGCGGATCGGCGCGCAGATATCCCGGACGCAGTTCGTGTGCGGGAAACAGCGGCGGGGCGCCGCTAAGATCGAGGATCAAATCGCAGGTCGACGTCGCGCCGTTGCGTGCGGGGCCGAACACGAGCTTGGCGCGCGAAGATGGCAGCGGCAGCGCATAGTCGTCGACCGCAAGCTCAAACGCGCCGAGATGACCGCGCGCGTTGCGGATGGTGCCCTTGAGCACCGGAAACTCATTGCTCCGGCGCGGCATGACGTCGCCGGGCTTGCTGAGCAGCACGGTGATGTCTAGACGGTCGGCGAGGCGCTGCGCGGCGTCGATGGCGAGTTCGTCGCTTCCATAGATCAGCGCGACGCCGCTGCTCTCCATCGTCACCAGCGAAATCGGCGGCATGTCTTCCTGCGCGGCCGCGATCAGCGCCGCAGCTTTCGGGCCGGCCGCCGCCGCATCATTCGACCAGCCGCCGGCTTCGCGGATGTTGGCAAAGGTGAGCTGGGCCTGCGGGAAATCTTCGGCGACTTCGCGGAACAGCGGCGCTTCCTGCGTGCAGGCCACCGTGATCGGCGCGCCGTCGGCAAGCGCTTGCTTGAAGCGGTCGAGTTCGAGGCCGCAGAGCTGGTTGGCTTGCGTGATCTTCCCGGCGCAGCCACGGCTGATCGCCGGCACGTCGAGCGGCATGGTCTTCTCGCAGCTGCAAATCAGAAGATGAGACGCCGTAGCCATCGTTAACTTCCTGAACCGGCGCGCACATCGCACGGTTCGTTTTTCTGGTTCCGCTCGCGTTGCGAGCCCGACGGGGATAGCATACACCGGCGGATTGCAAAGCAATTTAGCAAAGCAACGCAGGATGAGCTTTTCGATGATGTCGCGTCGCGGGGAAGTGGATCAGGCACCCGATCTGCCCCCCGGTTATACTTTGGTCGCGTTACGCGAACTCGGCGACGCGTTTGCCCATGGATGCGAAATCGCGGCCGAAGCGGGTGCCGGAACGCTGATCTGGGTGCGGCGCTACGACCTGGTCGAATTCGCCGTGGTGCTCGAACCCGACGAACCCTTGACCTCGGCGCGCCGGGCGTTGTTCGCCGGCATGAACGCGCTGGCGGACGCGATTGCCGCCCATTGTCCGCCCGAGCGGGATGTCAGTTTCGACTGGCCCGATACGATCCGGTTCGACGCGGGATTGCTGGGCGGCGCGCGGCTCGGCTGGCCCGCCGATTGCGCGGAGACCGACGTGCCGAACTGGCTGGTATTCGCTGTGATCCTGCGCGCCGCCGACATGGTGCATCTCGACGAGGTGCAGGCCGCGTCCGGCGTTTCGATGCTGGGCGCAGGCTTTGAGATGGTCGATACCGACGCGATCATCGGCAGCTTCGCCCGTCATCTGATGACCGCGTTCGATCGCTGGAACGAGCGCGGTTTTGAGGCCATCGCCCGGGATTATCTGGAACGGCTTCCGAGGCGCGAGGCCGGCGAGATCAGGGCCATCGACGTCAACGGCGATCTGCTGGTCAAGCTGCCGGCCGGCAGCGGGCCCCCCGATCGATCCAGCCTCGTGGATGCGCTGGCGAAAGCGGACTGGTATGATCCGCAATCGCGCGGTCCGAAGTTCGGATGAGGCTGACATGCTGAAGCTGCCGCGAACCATCAGGCTCGACCCATCGGATACGTTCGTATTCGAGCGTGCCGCGGAACCCGGAGAATGGGCGGTTTCCGGCGCGTTCGTGTTCTGGAACCAGGATTCGGCGACGCTGGCGCAGAAGCAGCGCGTGGCGCTGCGGTCCGGATTTCTCGGGGTCGAAAGCCTGGGCTGGTCGACGCTTGCGATCGTGACCGAGGCGACGCACGCGGAGCGGCAAGCCGCGGTCGATCGGCTGGCGGCGCAATTGCTGGAAAAATTCGGCGCGCCGGATCTGAAAGCCGCGCGCGGCGCCGCCGAAGAAGAGGTCGCGTTTGCGGCCTCGCTGTGCGATCACCCGGCGCAGACCTTGCTCGCCGTGCAACGCAGCATCGAGGACGGTGAAATCCGCGAGCGCTTTCGCACCCTCAAGCCGCGCGAAGCCGCAGGTGATGCCGACCGGTTGCACGCGCATGCCAGCGCCTTTACCTTTCATGAGATCGAAGGCGACGATGAACCTGCCGAGGAGGTCGATCTGTTGGGATTGATGGGAACTGAACAGAAAACCGGAAATCGCAAATGAGAGAATTCTGGGTAGCGTCCGGCCATCATCTGACCCGGCGCGCCGATCACGGCGGGTTGATCGCGACGCCCGAACTGATCATGGCCTATCTGGCGCGGCCCGAATTGATGCCGCCGGAGGACGCCTGCGAGGCCGAGCGGAACCTGCACGCGGGCCTGTTGGTCGATCCGCTCCGTTCGGTTTCGAAAGCCGATATCGCCGCGCTCGCCGATCCCGATGCGCGCGAGAACTGGACCTTCATGATGAATTTTCGCGATCGGCTGGTCGCGGCTCCGTCGCTTGAGGCTGTTTATGTGAATATCGCCCGCAATGGCGCCGGCGACCTGCCGCCGATCTTTGTCTCGCAGCTCTGCCATCTGATCCTGCGCAACGCGCTCGAAGGCTGCGACGATCCCTACATGCTGCGTGCGGCGGAACTGTTCTATCGCAGCCAGCAGGCGGCGTTTCATGAGGGCACGCTGTTGCTTGCGGACGCCGAAATCGTCGAGGCGCAGCAACAGGCCGAACATGACCTGCATGCGTCGCCGCTCACGGCGATGCTGGCGCCGCCGAAGGCGTTCGGCGAGATGGATGTGATGGACGACGAGAACGCCTGGACCTATTGGTCACGTTCGGATGCGCATGCGATGGTCATGAACATCGGCGGCAATCCGAAGGCGCGTGCCGGGCTTTGCCGGGTGATCGAACGATGGATCGCCCACCTGCTCGGCGTTGCCGTCAGCGTCGAGACGGTTCCTTCGATCGAAGACCGCGACTGGCGCTGGTTTGTCGGTCTCGACAGCGAGGGCACTAAAATCGGCAATGCGCTGTGGAACGGCACGTCGGTGGACGCCAACGCCGCCGAGCGCATCGTCGCGCTGATGCGCCTGACCATCGCGGATACGCAGCTGGTGGACGAACGCGTCGGCAGCAAACCGGTGTACCTCATCCTGGCGATGGGCGCGGACAAGGTCGTGCGCCTGAAGCCGCAAAATCTGGTCGCCGGGCTGCCGCTCGCGCAACAGGCGAACGTGGCATGATCGGCCGGCGCACGGAGGATCTCGCATGGCGATGACCGCATCCCGCGAAGTGGGTGTGGTGGTGCGGCGCCGCGCCGTCGATAATCCATGGATCGATCATATGTGGTCGCCGGCGATGGTGCTCGACGAGGTGCCGGCAACCGCGCCATGGACCGTGCTGTCCACTGAACCGGGTGCGACGCTGTATTACGCAGGCGCCGCCAGCATCGACCTGTTCAGTTCCGACACCGCCAATTACCGCGACAATCTCGCCGACGGCGAACCGCGCATCTGGGTCGCGCTGCGGCGACAGGCCGGCGGATCCGAACTCGAACTGACCAAGGTGACGGCCGATCCGACCGAAGGGGAGGCGATCTTCGAAAGCGGTTGCGACGTCATCGGCACCGTTCCGATGTCTCCGGAGATCGAGGCCTGGATCGCCGCCTTTGTCGACGAGTTTCATGTCGAGCGGGTGTTCCACAAACGCAAGCGCGATCGTGCCGGCGGCGAGCGCCAGCCTGGCCCAAGGGATCGCGGCCCGGATGAAGGGACAGGGCGCGGATGAGTGACCAGGACCAGGGCGACGACAAGGGCTTTTTGGCGCGATGGTCGCAGCGCAAGCAGGAGGCCAAGCAGCCCGAGCGCGAAGCGCCGGTTGCCGACGCCGAAATCGCTGCTGCTCCGGCGACTGAGGCCGAGGCTGTGAAGGAGGCTGCGCCTGAGTTCGATCTCTCCAGCCTGCCATCGCTCGAAGAATTGACGTCGGAGACTGACATCACCGGCTTTCTGCGCAAGGGCGTTCCCGAACATCTGCGCAATGCGGCTTTGAGAAAATCCTGGGCGCTGGATCCCGCGATCCGCAACTACGTCAATCCCGCGCTCGAATACGCCTATGACTGGAACACGCCGGGCGGCGTGCCGGGCAACAGCGAACTCGGCGCGGGCATCGATATCGCCCGGATGGTCACCCAGATCATGGGCACCGGCGAAGCGCCCGCCGAGCCGCCGGTTGCCGCCGAGGCCCCGACAGAAATCGCGAACGACGCTGAATCTTCCGACCAGCCAAAGCCTGATCTGCCGGATCAACCGCTGAGATTGAGCAGTCAGCCAGAGCCCGCGGAGCCGAATCATTCGAGCGCCGACGAGCCAGTCGGGCTCGAAACGGAGCGGCAACCGGTCTCCGTGACCTCCGATTCTGCTGCACCGCAGCAGCCGGTGCGACGCCATGGCTCGGCAAAACCTCTTGTTTAGACAAAAGTTTTCGAGACATAGGCAAAGCCTATGATACAAATTTAGGACTGGAATAATTCCAGTTCTAATTTGTATGCCCGATTAAGAGGCATCGGACACAGGATACGGGACACTGGGCGCGAGGCTGGGGAGAAGTCGGGTTCACCATGCGTGACGCCGGACTGGAACAGGCAATCAGGGCAGCGGGTGGCGTCGCGTCGTTAGCGCGAGCGATCGGCATTGCGCAGCCTTCGGTTTCATCGTGGTCGCGGATTCCCGCCGAGCGGGTTCTCGCGGTCGAGGCCTTGACGCGTGTGGAGCGTTCCGTGCTTCGCCCCGATCTCTACGGATCAACCGAGGCTCAGGTGCCATCCCAGGTGTCGTCCAACGTGTCAGCGAAACCGGAAATCGACGAGATCGATCAGCTGCGCGCCGCGGAATACGGCTTGCTGTCGCTGCTGCTCGGCAAGGCGCCGGACGCGGGCACGCTGGCGCGCGTCGCGCAATTGAAGGGCGACGCCTCCGATCTCGGCATGGCGCATGTCGAGCTCGCCGTGGCTGCGTCAGCTGTGGACGACCGCGCCGCCAGCAAGGAATTCTTCGACCTGTTCATCGGGCTCGGGCGCGGCGAGCTGCTGCCCTATGCCTCCTATTACCTGACCGGCTTCCTGCACGAGCGCCCGCTGGCGCGCGTCCGCGAGGATCTGGACCTGCTCGGCATCGAGCGTGCCGGCCCCTCGCGCGAGCCGGAAGACCACATCGCGATTCTGCTTGAGGTGATGGCGGGTCTGGCGCGCGGCGACTTCGAGGCTCCATTCGCCGAACAGGCGCGCTTCTTCGACCGGCATCTCAAGCCGTGGGCGGCGCGGATGTTCGCTGATCTGGAGATGTCCGGGACCGCCAAATTCTACCGTGCCGTCGGCCGCGTCGGCCGCGTGTTTATGGAACTGGAAGCCGAGGCCTTCACGCTGTCCGCGTGACGCGCAAAGGTAATCGAAAGTTTGAAGTGGAGGAGACCGCGATGAGCAAACCATCCAACAAGGCGCCGGCCGACAAGCCGCTCGATGCCAAGGGGCTCGATCGCCGCCGTTTGTTCATGATGGGCGGATCGGCAGTCGCTGCAGCCGCCGTGGTGCCGCTGGCGGGCGGCGAGGCGGTCGCGGACGAGTCGCAGGCCGAGCGCGTCAAGGCCCGCTACAAGGAAACCGATCACGTCAAGAATTTCTACCGCGTCAACCGCTATTGATGGGAACACGCACATGTTGATGAAGCGAAAAGACGGATCCGCAGGCAAGGCGCGTTTGCAAGGTGTCGCCGCCGGCCTGGCTTCGGGAGTTCTCGACCGCCGCACGTTCCTCCGCCGGTCCGGTCTGGCTGCAGGCGCCGGCGCCGCCCTCGGCTTGATGCCGCTCGGCTCGGTGCGCAAGGCGGAGGCCGGTCCGAAAATCGTCGGGGCGCCGACCGAAATCAAAAAGAACATCTGCACGCATTGTTCGGTCGGCTGCACGGTGATCGCCGAAGTGCAAAACGGCGTCTGGGTCGGCCAGGAGCCGGCTTGGGACAGCCCGATCAATCGCGGCTCGCATTGCGCCAAGGGTGCGTCAGTGCGCGAACTCGTGCACGGCGATCGCCGCCTGAAATACCCGATGAAGCTCGTCAACGGCGAGTGGCAGAAAATATCGTGGGACGTCGCCATCAACGAGATCGGCGACAAGATGCTGGAGATCCGCGCCAAGTCCGGCGCCGATTCCGTCTATCTGCTCGGCTCGGCGAAATTCTCCAACGAAGGCGGCTATCTGTTCCGCAAATTCGCGGCGTTCTGGGGCACCAACTCCATCGACCATCAGGCCCGCATCTGTCATTCGACCACCGTCGCCGGCGTCGCCAATACCTGGGGCTACGGCGCGATGACCAATTCCTACAACGACATGCGCAACTCGAAGACCGTTATCTTCATGGGTTCGAATGCCGCCGAAGCGCATCCGGTGTCGCTGCAGCACATCCTGACCGGCAAGGAGATCAACCGCGCCAACGTATTCGTGCTCGATCCGCGCTTCACCCGCACCGCGGCCCACGCCACCGAATATGTGCGCTTCCGCAGCGGCACCGACATCGCGGTGATCTGGGGCATGCTGCACCACATCTTTAACAATGGCTGGGAAGACAAGGAATACATCAAGCAGCGCGTTTACGGCATGGACCAGATCCGCGCCGAAGTCGCGAAGTGGACGCCGGAAGAGGTCGAGCGCGTGTCGGGGATTCCCGGCGAGCAGTTGAAGAAGGTCGCCGAGACCTTCGCCAAGCAGAAGCCGTCGGCCTTTGTCTGGTGCATGGGCGGCACCCAGCACACCGTCGGCACCGCCAACGTCCGCGCCTATTGCACCTTGCTGCTGGCGACCGGCAATGTCGGCACTTTCGGCGGCGGCGCCAACATTTTCCGCGGCCATTGCAACGTGCAGGGCGCCACCGATATCGGCCTCGATATCGTGACGCTGCCGCTCTATTACGGCCTTGTCGAAGGCGCCTGGAAGCACTGGGCGCGGGTCTGGGAGGTCGAATACGATTATCTGCAGGCGCGCTTCGACGAAGTGCCGGCCAAGGCGGGCCGTCCGGCCCGCACCCGCAAGCAGAACATGGAATTGCCGGGCATCCCGTGGACCCGCTGGTTCGATGCGACGCTGGCCAATCCTGATGATGTCGATCAACGCGACACCATCAAGGGCGTGGTCATCATGGGGCATGGCGGCAATACCATCCCGCGCATGACCGAGATGGTGAAGGGCCTGGAGAAGCTCGAACTGCTTGTGGTTGCCGATCCGCATCCGACCACGTTCGCGGCGATCTCGGAGCGCAAGAACGGCACCTATCTGTTGCCGGCCTGCACCCAGTTCGAAACCTCGGGCTCGCGCACCGCCTCCAACCGCTCGCTGCAGTGGGGCGAGCAGGTCGTCAAGCCGATCTTCGAATCCAAGGACGATTACGAGATCATCTACCTGCTTTCCAAGAAGCTCGGCTTCGCGGATCCGATGTTCAAGAACCTCAAGGTGGAGAACAACCGTCCGTCGCCGGAAGAGCTGCTGCGCGAAATCAACCGCGGGGGATTCTCGACCGGCTATTCCGGCCAGTCGCCGGAGCGGCTGAAGGCGCATATGAAGAACCAGGGCAAGTTCGACCTGGTGACCCTGCGCGCCAAGGCCGACGAGCCCGAAATCGGCGGCGACTATTACGGCCTGCCGTGGCCGTGCTGGGGCACGCCGGAGATCAAGCATCCGGGAACGCATACGCTCTACAACACCAACCTGCACGTCAAGGACGGCGGCGGCACGTTCCGGGCGCGGTTCGGCGTCGTCTATGAAGAGAAGCAGCCGGACGGTTCGGTGAAGAACGTCAACCTGCTGTCGGAAGGTTCCTACAGCAAGGGTTCGGAACTCACCGATGGCTATCCGGAGTTTACCTACGGCGTGCTGAAGAAGCTCGGCTGGGACAAGGACCTCACCGCGGCCGAACTGGCGACGATCAACAAGATCGGCGGCAACAATCCCGACGGCGTCGGCTGGGCCGTCGACCTGTCGGGCGGCATCATCCGCGTTACGCTCGAACACGGCGTGATGGCCTATGGCAACGGCAAGGCGCGCGCGGTGGCGTGGAACCTGCCGGATCCGGTGCCGGTTCATCGCGAGCCGATCTACACCTCTCGCCCCGAACTCGTCGCCAAATACCCGACGCGTCCGGACGGCCGCCAGTTCCGGATGGCCAATCTCGGCTTCTCGGTTCAAAAGGCGGCGGTAGACAAGGGGCTTGCCAAGCAATTCCCGATCATCCTCACGTCGGGTCGTCTCGTCGAATATGAAGGCGGCGGCGAGGAAACCCGGTCGAACAAATGGCTTGCCGAATTGCAGCAGGACATGTTCGTCGAGGTCAACACATCAGATGCAGCCGAACGCGGCATCAAGGATGGCGGCTGGGTCTGGGTCTACGGCCCGGAAAACAGCTCGAAGGCGCGCGTCAAGGCGCTCGTCACCGACCGCGTCGGCAAGGGCGTCGCATTCATGCCGTTCCACTTCTCCGGCTGGTTCCAGGGCGTCGACCAGCGCAGCAAATATCCAAAGGGCAGCGATCCGATCGTGCTCGGCGAAAGCGTGAACTCGATCACGAGCTACGGCTACGATCCGGTCACCGGCATGCACGAGGGCAAGGTGACCCTGTGCCAGATTCAATCGGCGTGAGGGGAGAATAGATCATGGCTCGCGTCAAATTTCTCTGTGATGCCGACCGTTGCATTGAGTGCAACGCCTGCGTGACGGCCTGCAAGAACGAACATGAAGTGCCGTGGGGCATCAATCGCCGCCGCGTCGTCACCATCAATGACGGCAAGCCCGGCGAACGCTCGGTGTCGATGGCCTGCATGCATTGCACCGATGCGCCATGCGCCGCGGTTTGTCCGGTGTCGTGCTTCTACACCACCGCCGACGGCGTGGTGCTCCACTCCAAGGACCTGTGCATCGGCTGCGGCTATTGCTTCTACGCGTGCCCGTTCGGCGCGCCGCAATACCCGAAGGTCGGCAATTTCGGCTCACGCGGCAAGATGGACAAGTGCACCTATTGCGCGGGCGGCCCGGAAGCGGACTCCACCCCGGCCGAATACGCCAAATACGGCGCCAATCGTCTGGCCGAGGGCAAGCTGCCGATTTGCGCAGAGATGTGCTCGACCAAGTCGCTGCTCGCCGGCGACGGCGCCATCATCGCCGAAATCTACAAGGAGCGCGTGATGAAGCGCGGTTACGGTTCGGGCATGTGGGGCTGGAAAACGGCTTACGCGGATTCACCGACCGGCTGATGCCTTGGCCGTCGCGCGGCGCGCGGCGGCGCACATGTCACGAGAAACGGGAAGGTCACGGGCCTATGCCAAGCTCTCTTTCACACCTCCGGGCGCTATGCGCCGCCATCGCGCTGCTGTTTGTGTTCGCACATCCCGCCTCAGCGCAGCTGACGTTCAAGCCGACCGCCGAAGCGGTTCAGGAAGACAAACTCCTGAACGCGCTGAAGGAGGGCGACAAGATCACCGGGCGGATATCGATCCCGGATACCATGGCCTCCAGCCTGATCCAGCCCGCGGGCCGCGACTGGCGCGATTTTCAACGCAGCAAGCTGCCGATCATCGGCGGCGTCGCCATCCTTGGAATGATCGTGCTGCTGGCGATCTTCCTGATGGTGCGCGGCAGGATTCGCGTCGATCACGGTTTTTCCGGCACCAAGATTCTGCGTTTTGCGAGCTTCGAGCGCTTCACCCATTGGCTGACGGCGAGCTGTTTCGTCGTGCTGGCGCTGTCGGGCCTCAACATCAGCTTCGGGCGGGTCCTGATCATGCCGCTGTTCGGCGCCCAGGCATTTGCGACCATGTCGGGCTGGGCCAAGATCGCGCACGATTACCTGGCGTTTCCGTTCATGCTTGGCCTCGCGATCATGTTCCTGATCTGGATCAAGGATAACATCCCAGGGAAGCTCGACTGGCAATGGATTAAGCAGGGTGGCGGCATCCTGCCCAACGGCAAACATCCGCCGGCCAAACGATTCAACGCCGGTCAGAAAGGCATTTTCTGGATCGTCATCATCGGCGGCGTGCTGATGTCGGTGTCGGGCTGGTTCATGCTGTTCCCGTATCTTCCGGCCAACGTCACGGCGTTGCAGTTCTGGACCGTGATCCATGCCGTGATCGCGATGCTCTTCATCGCGGTCATGCTGGCCCACATCTATATCGGTTCGGTCGGGATGGAGGGCGCGTTCGATGCGATGGGCACCGGCGAGGTCGACCTCAACTGGGCCAAGGAGCATCACGCGCTCTGGGTCGCGGAGGAGCAGGCCAAGGGCCGCGCGCCGTCGAAAGATGGCACGCACGCCGTGGCGGCCGAATGACGATGCGAGTACAGAACAGTTCGAGGGAAATACGATGAAGAGCTTTCTGGCGGCTTTGGCGTTTGCGGCGATCGCCGCGTTCTGTGTGTCGTCCGTGCTCGACACCATTCAGCAGTCGAGTTCGGTTGCCTACACCACCACCGGGGCGAGGGTCGGCGATCCCGGCAAGAATCTGATCGGGCCGAACTGATTTCTGGATCGGATGTTGAACGCGCCCAAGCAAGTTAAGGCAGTTGCGGCGTGGCCGGTGGAAATCCGGCTGGTGAAGGACCGCCGCGCCCTTCACGTCACCTTTGACGACGGTGCGGATTTCAACCTGTCGGCCGAACTGCTCCGGGTGACCAGCCCGTCCGCCGAGGTGCAGGGGCATTCCGAAGCGCAGCGCAAGACGGTCGGCGGCAAGCGCAACGTGACCATTCTCTCCGTCGATCCCGTCGGCAATTACGCCGTGCGGCTCGGCTTCGACGACATGCACAATACCGGCATCTATTCCTGGGCGTTCCTGCACGATCTCGGCAGCAACGCCGAGCGGCGTTTTCAGGATTATCTCGACGAGCTCCAGGCCAAGGCCCTCGATCGCGACAAACCGGGCATGCGCTGATCCTTCTTCCTCTGCCTTGACGGCGACACGAACCGACGAAACGATCGCCGCGAATGCTCCGTGCTCATACCATCCGCCGCCTCGTAGCGCTGACCTGGATCGCTTTGCTGGTCCTGACGGCGCTTGGAACCAGCGCCGCCCACGCGCAGTTGCGCGGCCATGGCGGGCCGGTGCGGGCCTTGGCGATTTCACCTGACGGTGCGAGCGTTATTTCAGGCAGCTTCGATTCAACCGCGATCCGCTGGTCGCTGACATCAAATGCGGCCGAGCAGGTGCTTCGTTTCCACGCCGACGCCGTCAACGCGGTGGCACTGCTTCGGGATGGACGGGCCGCGACCGCGGGCGCCGATGGCCGCATTGCGATCTGGACCGCCGGCAACACCCGGCCCGACGTGGTGCTGGAAGGCCATACCGCGCCGATCGCAGCCCTTGTGGTTTCGCCCGATGGCGCAACATTGGCCTCGGTGTCGTGGGATCAAACCGTGCGCCTGTGGCCGCTCGCGGGCGGCGCGCCGCGCGTGCTGGAAGGGCATACCCAGAACGTCAATGGCGTCGCTTTTTCGCCCGACGGCCGCACGCTGGTCAGCGTCAGCTATGATCAGAGCGTTCGCATCTGGCCGCTGGCGGGCACGTCGCCGCCGTCAGTCATTGCGATGCCGACCCCGCTCAACGCCGTCGCGATTGGCCGTGATGGCGAAATCGCGGCCGGAGGCGCCGACGGCAGACTGTATTTTCTGGGCAGCGACGGTGCGCGCGCCGGTGACGTTGAAACCGGCCCGAGGCCCGTGATCTCGATGGCGATCTCGCCCGACGGCGCATGGGTCGCAGCCGCTGGCATTGGTGGCGCGGTCGCGGTGATCGATCGCAAGACGCGCAATCTCGCGCGCACATTGGTAGGTCCCGGGCTGCCGGTCTGGTCGGTGGCGTTTCTGCCGGATAGTCGCACGCTGCTCACCGGCGGTGCTGACAGCACCATCCGCCGCTGGAACGCGGTGACCGGAGATCCCGTCGATCCCTTGCTGTTTGAACACACGGCAGACCCGCTGGCCGCGTATGCCGGCGACCGCGGCGCGGATATTTTTCGTGCCTGCGTCGCCTGCCACACGCTCGGCGCCGATCAGGCCAACCGGGCAGGGCCGACGCTGGCCGGCCTATTCGGCCGGCGCATCGCGACCTTGCCGGGATATGATTTTTCCGACGCGCTCAAGCGGCTCGATATCGTCTGGACGCCGGAAACGGTTTCGAAATTGTTCGAGATCGGGCCCGCGGCCTACACGCCGGGCACCAAGATGCCCGAGCAGCGCATCGGCTCCGAACAGGACCGTGCCGCCCTGGTACAGTTCCTGGAGCGCGCCACGAAGCGCTAGAGAGCACTCTATCGCGCCTTGCCCGCCGACCGCGGCTGCAGGGCCAAGTGGCGGCGTTCGCACGACTATCGGCTACGTGTATTCCGAGCCGGAGCTTCTGCTTTCGCTGCGATCGTTTCAAGCAACCAGTTCTTGAACGAGAGCATCGCAGATGATGGTTGCCGCGAATGCAGCGACGTAATCCAGTAGTCGCCAAGCGTCACTTCGGTCTTGAACGGACGTACTAGTCGCCGTTGACGGACCTCGTCCCGAAACATCTCCGCCGGCAACAACGCAACGCCGGTACCGCGCGCTGCAACGCTTGCGATCGTGATCGATGAGTCGAACACCATTCCCTTGATGACGGGACTAAGCAGTCCCGCCGCGGCAAACCAGCGCGACCATTCGTCCTGTCGATAGGAACGCAGCAGCACCTCGCGTTTGAGATCGGCCGGCCGGCTCAGCCTGCGGGCCAGTGCCGGGGCGCAGAGCGGAGTAAACGACGCCCCCATCAGGTGGGTCGCGTTCGTACCGTGCCAGAGGCCGTCGCCAAACCTGATGGCGTAATCGAGGCCTTCGCCCGCTATGTCGACGCGATTATTATTGGCGAACAGACGCAAGTCGATCCGCGGATACGCCTTCTTGAAAGTGTCGAGCCGCGGCAGCAGCCATCCCGACGCGAAGGTGCCGACTACGCCGATCGTGATGACGTCCTGGTAGCGACCGTCTTCAAAACGATTGACCGCTTCGTTGAGCCGCCCGAAAGCTTCGACGATGCGGGGCAGCAGTGCTTGTCCTTCGTCGGTCAGCGCGACGCCGCGCGGTAGCCGGCGAAACAGCTGCGCGCCAAGCCTGTCCTCCAGTGCTTTCACTTGCTGACTGACGGCGGCCTGCGTAACGCGGAGTTCAAGGCCGGCACGGGTGAAACTCAGGTTGCGCGCCGTCGCCTCAAAGGCCCGTAATGCATTCAGCGGAAGGTGGGAAAGCTTCGTCCTGCGGCGCATTCGTTCGACCCTAGTTTTTCTAATGCCTGCATTCAAAACTGATCGTTTGTCAAGACAGGGCCTTCTGGGCACGTTCCTGCCCGCAACCCGGAGGGATTCGAAATGATCAGCAGGAGACAATTTCACCTTGGTTTCGGCGCAGCACTGATAGCCGCTGATCTGAGCGGCCTGCCAAAAACGGCTCGCGCTGCGGCCACGGATCAACGACTGATCGCCGAGATCAAGCGTCTGGAGAGCGAGAGCGGTGGCCGGCTCGGCGTTTGTGTGCTGGAGACGGCAACCGGCGCGCGTCATGTCCACCGGGGCGACGAGCGTTTCCCGATGTGCAGCACCTTTAAGGCGCTGGCGACAGCGGCGGTGCTGGCGCGGGTGGATGCCAGGAAGGAGCAATTGACGCGGCGCATAACTTTCGACGCATCAGCAATCGTGGTGAATTCGCCGGTAACTGAAAAGCACGCCGGGGGCGATGGCATGACGCTCGCTGAAATTTGCGACGCGGCGATGACACGGAGCGACAACACTGCGGGCAACCTGCTGCTCGCCAGTATCGGCGGACCTCCGGGGCTGACGGCCTTCGCGCGAGGGCTCGGCGATCAGGTCACGCGGCTGGACCGGGATGAACCGTCGCTCAACCAGGCACTGCCCGACGATCTCCGCGATACCACGACACCGAATGCGATGGCTTCGAATTTCCAGGCACTCGTCCTTGGGACTGGGGCGCTGTCGGCGGCATCGCGCGAGCAATTGACGGCATGGTTAGTTGCCAACAAGACGGGCGACACACGATTGCGCGCAGGGTTTGCGAAAGGCTGGCGTGTCGGTGACAAGACCGGCGCCGGTGACCATGGCACGAACAATGACGTTGCCGTGGTGTGGCCTCCCGACGGCGCCCCTGTCATCGTCGCGGCCTATCTGACGGGCGCCAGCATTCCCAGCGCGCAACAAAACGCCACCATCGCCTCGATCGCGCGCGCCGTCGCGGCGATGAGACTGGGCTAGGTGCGGAATGCCGGCAAATCCTTCAGCGAAAACGACCGGCGCACTATCGATAGCCGTCGTCGCCGTATGCCTTGTGATGCCGAGTTCGGTTCCATCGCTTGCCTCGAACGGGATGTTCGCCAAGCGGCCCGCGTTCTCGGAGGCGGACCAGCCTGTGCGGATGGCCGCCGAGTGCAGAGAGGTGAGGCCGATGTCGGATGGCATTCCGGAACTCGACTACCGGATCGATCTTTCCGTGGCTGGCAGTCTCACGGCGGTGAAGACAGATGGAGTGTTGTGGTATCTCGTGCTGTGTTCTCCACCCGATGTCCGGATTATGTGCGTGACCTACCAGTCCAATGGCATGGAGACGGGTGACAGGATTATCGTGAAAGGCGGATACCGACGGCGCGATGCCGATCACGTACTTCTGGATCCTTGTTTGGCAACAAGGCCGGAGCCGTGATCTCGTCCCTCAGTGAAGTCTGCCTTGGCGCTGACGGCAACAGGAGCCAGTGCAGCGCATCGGTTCCGAACAGGACCGTGCCGATTTGGTGCAGTTCCTGGAGCGCGCCACGAAGCGCTAGAGAAAGCGTGAACGCCGTCTGTGACGCAGTTCACATCCGCGCGCCGGGCTTCACGCTAAGGCACACACGGGGTGGGCTTCTCCGAACGGAGGTTTCCCATGAACCGTTTGATGATCTCTGGATTCATTGCGGTCGCTCTGCTTGCCGTTACCATCACGATGTTGCCGTCGCACTCGCTTTGGGGCCATCGCGCCGGGACAACCGGCCTGGCGTCATCGCAGCAACGTTCCCTTTCGACTGCCGCGAACAAGCTCCCGATCGAGGAGTTCGAGGATATGTCGTTCGTCTTTTCGCACCCGCCCAAGCGCTGAAGCGCGCGGACGGCATGATTCATGATCGTGACTTCGCGAACGTTGGCGCGTGAATTTGCATCACGACGCGCTTGCTTTCGTCAGCGGTCACGATTCGCCGGAAAGCCACATCGCCCAAGGCACAGCGCTCACCACGTGAGCGCATGGCTTGCCCATTGACGCCGGCAAGTCGGCATAGGACATTCCGATCAACGTGCGAGCGATCGGAAGCCGGCCATGAACGTCACCCATTTCAAGAATTTCGAAATGCTCGACCCGGAGGTCGGGGAGTTACGCGGTGGCCATGAACTGGTGGTCGAAGGCGACACGATCCGGGAAGTCTCGGCCAAACCGGTCAAGCTCGAAAACGCCAGCGTGATCGACTGCGGCGGGCGCACGCTGATGCCCGGCCTGATTGACAGCCATGTCCATGTGGTGCTGTCCGAGGTCGTGATCCGCAACATGGAAAGTGTACCCCTGACGTTGATGACGGCGCGCGCGGCCCGTTTGATGCACAGGATGCTCGACCGCGGCTTCACCAGTGTGCGCGACACCGGCGGCGCCGATTGGGGCCTGAAGGAGGCGACGGACAAGGGGCTGATACCAGGGCCGCGGCTGTTTATCGCCGGGCGTGCGATCGGTCCGACCGGTGGCCATAGCGATGCACGTCGTCGCACCGATTTCGGTTCGCGCTGCCATTGCTGCAACGCCATGTCGTTTTCCATGGGCGTCGCGGACGGTATCACCGAGGTCCGCCGCGCGGTGCGCGAGGAAATGCGCCAGGGCTGCGACCAGGTCAAGATCATGATGTCCGGCGGCGTGGCGTCACCCTACGATCCGCTCGACAGCCTGCAGTTCTCGGTCGGCGAGGTCGAGGCCGCCGTGCAGGAAGCGCACGCCTTTGGCCGCTATGTCTGTGCGCACGCCTATACGCCTGAAGCGATTACGCGCGCGGCGCATGCCGGGGTTCGCACCATCGAGCACGGCAATCTGATCGACGATGCCTCGGCAAAGCTGATGGCCGAGAAGGGCATGTTCCTGGTCGCCAATCTCGTCACTTACTTCGAGATGAAGAAGCATGCGGCAGAGTACGGCATGAATTCGGACATGCTGGCCAAGAACGACCTCGTGATCGATGGCGCTCTAAAATCGCTCGAAATCTGCAAGCGCCACGGCGTCCCGGTCGCCTACGGCACCGATCTGCTCGGCGAATTGCAGGTCGCGCAGTCGGAGGAGTTTTCGCTACGGGCGCAGGTGCTGTCGCCGGCGGAGATCATCCGTTCCGCGACCACGATCGGCGCCCAGGTCACCCGCATGGAGGGCAAGATCGGCTGCCTGAAGCCGGGTGCCTTTGCCGACCTGCTCGTCGTCGACGGCGATCCCTTGAAGAACCTGAAACTGTTCGGGGAGGAAGGCCGGCACCTTTCAATCATCATGAAGGCAGGGCGCTTCCACAAGAACCGGCTGCAGTGAGCCTGCCAGTGTCCCAACAAATCCTGTTCAAGAATTTTGAGTTACTCGAGCCTTCGTTCGGCGAGCTCCGCGGCGGCTATCAGCTGCTGGTCGAGGGCGATACCATCAAGGAACTCAGCACAACGCCGATTAAGGCGGCCGAGGCTACGGTGATCGACTGCGGCAAGCGCACCTTGATGCCGGGACTGATCGACTGCCACGTCCACGCCATCCATAGCGAAGTCAATGTCCGCTTCATGGAGGCGTTGCCGCTGACGCTGGTCACCGCGCGTGCGGCGACGCGGCTTCGCGCCATGCTCGACCGCGGCTTCACCACCGTGCGCGACACCGGCGGCGCCGATTGGGGCATCAAGACCGCGATCGAAACCGGGCATATCACCGGCCCACGGCTCTACATCGCCGGCCAGTCGATCGGCCCCACCGGCGGCCATTCGGATTCGCGCCGGCGCACCAACCGCTTCAACAGCAGCAACAACGAGTGCGTCTGCTGCAACGGCCTGCAGTTCAAGTCCGCGATCGCCGATGGCGTTGACGAGGTCCGCAAATCCGCGCGCGAGCAGATGCGCCAGGGCGCCGACCATGTGAAGATCATGATGTCCGGCGGCGTCGCGTCACCTTACGATCCGCTCGACAGCCAGCAATTCTCGGATGGCGAGGTCAGCGCGGCGGTGGAGGAGGCGACCGCCTTCGGCCGCTACGTCTGCGCGCATGCCTATTCCGCCGAATCCATCACCCGCGCCGCGCGCCTCGGCGTCCGCACCATCGAGCATGGCAATCTGATCGATGATGCTTCCGCCAAGCTGATGGCCGAAAAAGGCATGTTCCTGGTGGCCAACCTCGTCACTTATTATGCCATGAAGGATCGCGCAAAACAGTTCGGCATGATCGGCGAAAGCCTCGCCAAAAACGAAATCGTGCTGCAGGGCGGACTGAAATCGCTGGAGATCTGCAAGCGCCACAATATTCCCGTCGCCTATGGCAGCGACCTCCTGGGCGAGCTGCACTGGGACCAGTCCAAGGAGTTCACCATCCGCCAGGAGGTGGTCTCGCCGATCGAGATCATCCGTTCGGCGACCACGATCGGCGCCGACGTGCTGCGCATGCCGGGCAGGGTGGGTACGTTGCAGGCAGGTGCCTTCTCCGACGCCATCCTGGTCGACGGCAATCCGCTGAAAGACCTTGCGCTGCTTGGCGATCAAGGCAAACATCTCTCCCTGATCATGAAGGCCGGCATTTTGCATAAGAACCGGCTGAACTAATCGAAGGCTCCCATAAAGAGGCGATCTTGACCGTCGTACCCCGATGGACCTCATCACGCGTTGTCGGCCGGATGGCGCTCGGGACGGCGGCTGGCGTGTCGCTTGCATATATCCTGCTGCCGATGTTCTTCGTGATCTGGCTGGCATTCTTCGCACAGGAAATTCCGTCATTCCCCCCGGAAGGCTATTCGCTGAAATGGTTTCGCGCTGTTCCCGGCAATGACAGGTTCGTCAAGGGATTCTTCCTTAGTCTGCAGGTCGCCGTGCTCGCCACGTCGATCGGTTTGGCGATCGGCGTTCCTGCCGCCGTCTGCCTGGTGCGCGGGCGTTTTGCCGGGCGTGAGGCGGTGAACAATCTGCTGTTGCTGCCGCTGATCGTGCCGGGCATCGTGCTCGGCATCGCGCTTTACGTCTTCCATGTCGAAACCGAGATCGTGACCGGCTGGCCGATCCTCGGTTCGCTCGGCGGCCTGGTCGCCGGTCACGTCCTGATCGCGATCCCCTGGACGGTGCGCCTGATCACCGCGAGCCTCGTCGGGATGGATCGCGCCGTCGAGGAAGCCGCGCAGAGCCTCGGCGCCGACCGCCTGACCACGTTCCGGCGCATCACGCTGCCCGGCATTTTGCCGGGCATTGTTGCGGCGGCACTGTTCGGATTCATCGCCTCGTTCGGGAATCTGGAAATGAGTCTGTTCCTGGTCGGCCCCGGCCGCACCACGCTGCCGATCGCGATCCTGCAGTATCTCGAATGGAAGATCGATCCGACGATTGCCGCGGTATCGGTGCTGCAGATCCTGTTTATCGGCGGGGCCATGCTGCTGACCGATCGCTTCGTCAAGATCGGTCGTGTGGTCTGACCATGGCGCGTCTGCAATTAACCGGCATCACCAAGCGCTATGGCGACTTCAAGGCCGCCGATGACGTCTCGCTCGACATCGCCGATGGCGAGTTCCTGGTTCTGCTCGGCCCGTCCGGCTGCGGCAAGACCACGACCTTGCGCATCATTGCCGGCTTCATCGAGCCGACATCGGGCAGCGTGCGCGTGGGCGATCGCGACATTACTTCGCTGCCGCCATGGAAGCGCAACACCGGCCTCGTGTTCCAGAGTTATGCGCTGTTTCCGCATATGACGGTGGCCGAGAACGTCGCGTTCGGGCTCGAGATGCGCAAGATACCGAAGGCGGAGATGGCGCCGAAGATCACGGAAGCCTTGCGCCTGGTGCGGCTCGATCATCTCAGCGACCGGCTGCCGCGGCAATTGTCCGGCGGCCAGCAGCAGCGCGTGGCGCTGGCCCGGGCGCTGGTGTTCCACCCCGATGTGCTGCTGCTCGATGAGCCCTTGTCCAATCTCGACGCCAAGCTGCGCCAGGACGTGCGCGTCGAAATCCGCGAACTGCAGCGCAAGCTCGGCCTGACCACCGTCATGGTCACCCACGACCAGGAGGAGGCGCTCACCATGGCCGACCGCCTCGTCGTCATGAGCGAGGGCCGCATCCGCCAGATCGGCTCGCAGCAGGATCTCTATGAGCGGCCTTCGGAAAAATTCGTCGCGGATTTCGTCGGCCGTTCCACCTTCATCGATGGCCGTATGGACGGCCCCGGGCGCTTCGTCTCGGCCGGCGGCCTCGTCGTCACCTGCGAAGGGACCGCTACCGGCAACGCCTCGCTGGCGCTGCGCCCCGAACGGCTTGCACTGATGTCGGCTGCGGCGCCTGCGATGGACAACAGTTTTCCAGGCTCCGTGGAGTTCATCTCCTATCTCGGCTCGCAGGTGGATCTGCATGTCCGCCTGTCGCCCAAGGAACGTGTCATCGTGCAGATCCAGAACCGGCCGGAACAGCCGCTACCGGTGATCGGAGAACAGGTCCGTATCGGCTGGAGCAAATCGACAGGCCGCGTATTTCAATCATAATATCTCTGCCAACCAACATCCCGGAGGCATCCACCATGACCAGCTCGAAATCTCGCCGTGAAGTCCTGCTCGGTGCCGCAGCCCTTGCCGGTACCGCCAGCCTGCCACGTATGGCGTCGGCGCAGGCCAAAGGCCGCATCGTTGTCGGTACCTGGGGCGGCGACTACGCCCGCCTGCTCAACAAGAATATCGAGGCGCCGATCCTGATCAAGGATGGCTGGGAGGTGGTGCAGGACCAGGCCGGCGATCCCGAGCGGCGCTCGAAGATGCTCGCCGAGATGCGGCTGCCGCGCGGCACGACTGATGTGCAGGGTCTATCGGCCATCAACATGTTCCAGATGCACGACGCCGGCAGTGTGCTGCCGATCGACTACGGCAAGCTCAAGAATGCCGGCAATCTGCTGCCGGGGATGAAATATCCCTACGGCGTCGGCCATATCTATTCGGGCAAGGTCGGCGTCTACAATCCGAAGGTGATCACAACAGCACCGGTCAGTTACAAGGACGTGTTCGATCCCAAGCAAGGCAACAAGCTCGGCATCATCGACATCCAGTATCAGTACACGTTGGTCTGCGCGGCGCTCGCCGCCGGCGGCAAGGTCGATGATCTCGAGCCCGCCAAGAAACTGCTGCTGGAGTGCAAGAAGGCCGGTATGCGGATCTATCCGACCAACGAGGCGTTTGCCCAAGGTCTGAAGTCGGAGGAATTCGGTCTCGGAGTGATGTGGAAAGCGCGCGTCGTGCAATGGCAGAACGCGGGTATTTCAGTGACGTCGATGACCCCGACCGAAGGCGCGCTGGCCTATGTCTCGGGCTTCGTCATCCCGAAAAACTCGCCCAACAAGGAAGGTGCCTACGCCTATCTCGACGCCATGCTGGACAAGAGCGCGCAGGAGGCCTTCGCCGTCGACATGGGTTACAATCCCACGGTCAGCAACGCCGTGGTCGCGCCCGATCTGAACAAGCGCATCGGCTTCACCCCGGACGAGGTCAAGAAACTGGTCGATCTCGACTACAACTATCTCAACAAGAACGACGTCGCGCTCAAGGAATGGTGGGACAAGGAACTGAAGGGCTGAGCGGGCATTAGCGAAGCCGCCGATGGCCACGACCGCTGCAGCACAGTTCCAGTCCGACGAGAAGCCGACGTCGGTGCTCTCGGCGACGACATTGATTGGGCCAGCGACGGTGTTCGTGGTCGCCGGTCTGCTGCTGCCGCTGGCGATCCTGTTCCGCTACAGCTTCGACAAGGTCGACGCGCGGCGCATCATGATCGATACGTTCTCGTTCGATAATTACGTCAAGTTCTTCTCTGACCCCTATTACACCGGCGTGCTGGCGACGACATTGCGGGTGGCCGCGCTTTGCACCGTCATCTGCCTCGCCATGGGCCTGCCGCTGGCCTATGTGCTGGCGCGCACCCAGTCGCGGTACAAGAACGTGCTGATTATGCTGGTGGTGCTGCCGCTGTTCGTCGGCAATGCGGTGCGCGCCGCCGGCTGGATGACCCTGTTCGGTTCCAAGGGCTTTCTCAACGTCACCCTGATGCAGATCGGAATCATTACCCAACCGTTGCAGATCATGTTTACCGAGGGCGCCGTCATTGCCGGCATCATTGCCGTCAATCTGCCCTACATGGTGCTGACGCTCTCGAGCGTGATCGAGGGCATCAACCGCAATGTGGAGGAGGCGGCCTTCAGCCTCGGCGCCGGGCCGGCGACGATGTTTCGCCGCGTGCTGCTGCCGCTGTCGCTGCCGGGCATCCTCGCCGGCACGATCCTGACCTTCATCCTCGGCATGAATGCCTATGCGACGCCGGTGCTGCTCGGCGGCCCCAAATTCAAGATGATGGGGCCGCTGGTGTACGGACAGTTTCAGCTCAACAACTGGCCGTTCGGCGCGTCCGTCGCGTTCGTCCTGATGACGGCTACCCTCGGATTGACGGCGGCGGCAAATATCCTGATACAGCGCCGGTTTCGGCGATGAAGACTGAAGGGGACTTGGCATGACAATTGGTGTTGGCGGCTCGACTGCGGAGGCGGAACTCGCCGCCATCAAGAACATGCGCGGCGACGTGCCGCCGATCGGCGTCGAGGAGCGGCTGCAGCGCATCGCCCGCGCCCAGGCCATCATGCGCGAGAAGGGCATCGACGCGCTCTATCTCGATGTCTCCTCGAGCATGACCTATTTCACCGGATTGAAGTTCCGCCGCACCGAGCGCATGCACAGCGCGGTGCTGCCGGCCAAGGGTGAGATCGTCTATATCTCGCCGGCCTTCGAGGTCGAGAAACTCAAAACCATGACTACGTTCGGCGAAAAGATCGCGGTCTGGGAGGAGGACGAGGACCCGACCGCCACCGTCACCGAGACCGTACGTTCACTCGGCTATCCCTCCGGCACGATCGCGGTCGATGAGGCGACGCCGTTTTTCACCTTTGACGGGCTGCGCCGCGCCGGCAACGCCTACACCTTCATCAATTCGATCGACGTGACCGCCGGATGCCGCATGATCAAGTCCGAGCAGGAGCTCGCGCTGATGCAGACGGCCAAGAACATCACGCTCGAAGCCCACAGGCTGGCTGCCCGCATCATGCGCGAAGGCATCACCACCACCGAAGTGCAGGCCTTCCTCACCGCCGCGCACCGCAAGCTCGGCTCGGAAGGCGATCCGCCGTTCAACGCGGTGCTGTTCGGCGAGGCGACGGCATATCCGCACGGCGTGCCCTATCCGCAGACGCTGAAGGAGGGCGACATGATCCTGATCGACACCGGCGCGCCGGTCGATGGCTATCTCTCCGACATCACGCGCTCCTACGTGTTCGGCGAACCGAGCAAGCGCCAGCGCGACGTCTGGAACCTGGAGAAGGAGGCGCAGGCCGCCGGCTTTGCCGCCGCCAAGCCGGGCAACCGATGCGAGGATATCGACATCGCCGCGCGCGGCGTCATCAACGGCGCCGGTTTCGGCCCCGGCTATGCCACGCCGGGCCTGCCGCACCGCACCGGCCACGGCATTGGCCTCGACGTGCACGAATGGCCCTATCTCGTGAAGGGCGACAAGACCGTACTGAAGCCCGGCATGACCTTCTCCAACGAGCCGACCATCTGCATCTACGGCGAATTCGGCGTGCGGCTCGAGGACCACATGGTCATCACCGAAACCGGCGCGCGCTGGTTCACCCAGCCGGCCCATTCGGTCGACGACCCCTTCGGTCTGGAGAAGTAACAGAACGCCGTCAGCCGCTCTTCTTCTGCCGGGTGCTGGCGATCAGCACCAGCAGGAACGAGGCCGCCGTCATCAGCGTGCTGATCGCGGCGATCGTCGGGTCGATCTCGTCGCGCAGCGCGGTGAACATCCGTTTTGTCAGCGGCTGGTATTGGCCGCCTGATATGAACAGGCCGACGACCGTCTCGTCCATCGCCGAGATGAAGGCGAAGATGGCGCCCGTGAGCACGCTGGCCTTGATCTGCGGCAGCGTGACGGCGAAGAAGCTGCGCAAGCGGTTCATGCCGAGGCTGCGCGCCACCATCTCCTGCGCCGGGTCGAAACTCTGCAGGCCCGCCACCACGGACGTGATGACATAGGGCAGGCCGAGCATGACGTTGGCGAGCACCAGTCCCGACATCGTCGCAACCAGCCCGACCTTGGCATAAACAAAGAAGATGCCGACCGCCGTGATGATGATCGGCACCACCAAAGGCAGCATCAGCATCATGTGGACGATGCGCATGAGGCGCAATTTCGAATTGCTGATGGCGTAGGCCGCGGCGACGCCGAGCGGCGTTGCGATCAGGACGGTGAGGGCGGCCACCGCAAAGGTGACGCGGGTCGCCTGCATCCAGGCGGCATTGCCGATATACTCCTCATACCAGCGCAGCGACAGCGCTGGCGGCGGGAAGGTCAGGAAACGCGTGCTCGAAAACGACATCGGCACGATGATCAGCACCGGCAGGATCAGATACAGCAGCACCAGCGCGCAGAACACGACGAAGACGATGCGGCCAAAAGACAGCGTTTTCATTTTTGCCCCAGGATGCGGTCGAGCGGAATGAACCGGCCGACGATGAGGAAAATGACGAGAACGCTGAGCAGCAGCACCACGCCGACGGCGCTTGCGGCGCCCCATTGGTCATAGAGCTCGACGTTGCGGCTGACCAGCAGCGACACCATCACGGTACGACCGCCGCCGAGCAGTTCGGGCGTAATGTAGAAGCCGAGGCACAGCACGAACACCAGCGTCGTGCCGGCGAGCACGCCGGGCAGCGACAGCGGCAGGAAGATCCGCCAGAATGTATGCGAAGGACTGCCGCCGAGGCTGGCGCCCGCCTGCATCAAATCGTGCGGGATCTTCTGCATGGTGGCGTAGAGCGGCAGCACCATGAACGGCAGCAGGATATGCACGGTCGCCACGACAGTGCCGAACGTGTTGTGCACCAGCGCCAGCGGCTCGTCGATAATCCCCAAATATTGCAGGAACTGGTTGATCACCCCGGTCCGCTGCAGCAGCGCCAGCCAGGCATAGGCGCGCACCAAGACGCTGGTCCAGAACGGCAGGATCACCAGCGCCAGAATCAATACGCTCCATCCCTTCGGCACCACGCTGGCGGCATAGGCGATGGGATAGCCGAGCAGCAGCGCCAGCAGCGTCACCAGCAGGCTGATCTGGAAGGTCAGCGAGAAGCTGCGCCAGTAGATGGCTTCGCTGAAGATGCGGCGGTAGTTCTCCAGCGTGAAGCCGTCATGATAGATCGATTGCCAGGCGAGCCAGCCTACCGGGAGCACGATCAGCAGCAGGATGACCAGCAGCGCCGGCGATGCCAATGCCAGCATCAGGCCCTGTTCGCGGCGATGGTGACGCAACGAGAGGTCTGGTGTGGAATGGGTCAATGCCGTTTTCCTGTCATTGCCGGATGGCTGGAGCGGGGCGCGCCGGTCGAACCCCGCTCCAGTTGATTCCGTCTATTTCTGCACGAACGAGACCCAGCGCTTCTCCGCGGCTTCGCCGTCCGGCGACGCCCACCACGCATAGGACATCAGCGCCTGCTTCTTGGCGTTGTCGGGCGCGCTCGGCAGCTGCGCGACGCGCTCCGGCTTGACCACGCCGGTATCGAACGCCTTCGGGTTCGCCGGGCCGTAATCGATGTGCAGGGGCAGATTGGCTTGATGGACGGGATCGACGGCCTCGTTGAGGAACTTGACCGCCGTCGCCAGATTCGGCGCGCCCTTGAGGATGCAGAGGGACGTGCTCTGCAGGATGCCCTGATTATAGGTATAGGCGACCTTGGCGCCTTCCTTGGTGAGCGCGCTGACGCGGCCGTTCCAGGCCATCACCATGTCGACCTCGCCGTCGTTCAGGAGCTGCGCGGATTGCGCGCCCGAGGTCCACCACACCGTGATGTTGGGCTTGATCTCCTCGAGCTTCTTGAAGGCGCGGTCGACGTCGAGCGGATAGAGCTTGTCCGGTGCGACGCCGTCGGCCATTAGCGCTGCTTCCAGCGTCGCAATGGGGTGGTTGCGCAGCGCGCGGCGGCCGGGGAATTTCTTCACGTCCCAGAAGTCGGCCCAGCTGTTCGGCGTGGCGCCTTCAGGATATTTCTTCTGGCTGTAGGCCAGAACGCTGGAATAGAACTCGTACGCCACCGAATACGGATTGCGATAGGCTTCAGGCATGGCGGCGGCGTTGGGGATCTTGGAGAAATCGAGTTTTTCGATCAGCCCCTGTTCGCCGCCGCGCAGGCAATAGCCGGTCGGAACGTCAACCACGTCCCAGATCGGCTTGCCGCTCGCGACCTGCGATTTGATCACCGGCCAGGCGTCGGGAATGCTGTCCTGGTTGATTGTGATGCCGAGCTTCTTGGCCGAGGGATCGAGGATCGCAACCGTCTGCGCCTTCTGATAGACGCCGCCCTGCGACACGAAGGTGATCTGCTCGGCGGCGTTGGCCGCGATGCTGGTTGACGCGAAGAGCCCGAGCGCTGCGCCGAACAACGCGCGTCCTAGTCCTGTGTTGGATGCAACTGCCATCTTCCGTTCCCTCCTGTTATGACCGGGCTTAGTCTTTGCTATTGCCCGATCGCGTCCAAAAACTGATACCAGCCGGCCACCATTCGGACGGCCGGTTCGCGCAGCGGATAAAATGGAATGACCTTGAGGCGGCTGGCATCTAGCAGGCCGACGTCCGGCTGCTCGCCGCGCACGAAGGCCGCGAGGTAACGCCCCATCAGGCTCGACATCGCGACACCGGCGCCGTTGTAGCCCATCGAGAACAGGGTGTGGTCGTCGAGCCGGCCGATATGCGGCATGGAATCCAGCGTCATGCCGACGAGGCCCGACCATTTGAACCCCAGCGGCGTGTCGTTCAGTTCCGGGAAGATGCCGACCATGGCCTTGCGCAGCGCGTCGAAGGCGGCCTCCGAATCCTGTTTGCCGAAGGCGCCGCGGCCGCCGAAGATCACGCGATCGTCGACCATGCGGAACCAGCGCATCATGCGCTTGGTCTCGGTATAGGTTCGCCCGGTCGGCATCAGGCTGCCCGCTAGGTTATGCGGCAGCCGGTCGGTGGCGATGATGGCGCTGCGGAACGGCACCAAAGTGTGCTGCATATGGCGCGTTGCGTCGGTCAGGTCGGAATAGCTGTTGGTGGCGATGATGACTTGCCGCGCGCGCACCGCGCCTGCAGGTGTCTCAACGACAGCGCGCCCATTCTCCCGCCGTAGCCGAAGTGCAGGGCTCTCCTGGAAGATGCTGACGCCGCGCTGCGCCAAGCCTTCGGCGAGGCCATGCAGATAGTTCAGCGGATGGATGCCGCCGGAGCCCGGATTGAGCACGCCGCCGACGAACGCCTGCGAACCGGTTTCCTCGCGTACTTCATGGGCGTCAAGGATGCGAACATCCGCATCGCCCATCTCGCGCTTCATCCATTCGGCTTCATCGATCGCAGCTTTCAGCGTCGCGTGGTTATGCGCGGCCTTGACCTGCCCGGTCCGCGTCAGCCGTGCGGCGGTGATGCCGAATTCCGAAACCAGTTCCTCGACGATCTCGGTCGATTCATACGCGATCTCGTACATGCGCTTGGCCATCGCGCGGCCATGGGCCGCATCGATGCCGCGGAACGACTGCCGGAACTTTGCGGTGATGACGCCACCATTGCGGCCGCTCGCGCCCCAGCCGGGACGGTTGGCTTCGAGCACGACAGGCACGAGGCCGCTCTTGGCGATGTGATGCGCGGCGGAGAGTCCGGTATAGCCGGCGCCGATGATCACGACGTCGGCCTGAACCTCGCCCGACAGCACAGGAAAGGTCCGCAACGGCGTCGCCGTGCTCGCCCACAGCGAGTTCGCCGATGCCATTGGGGTCCAGACCTCAGCCATCCGCGTGCCCCTCAGTGCCCGACCGCCGCGTCGGCGAAGGCCTTCATGGTGGCGAAATGAAAATCGGGTTTTGTCAGAACGGGCACTTCGGGGGTGCCGCCGAATCCGGCCATACCCTGGCGGCGCTCGATCCAGCACACTTTATAGCCGAGCTTGCGTGCGATCCCGATATCATGGTGCTGGCTCTGCGCCACATGCAGGATGTCGGACTGCTTGTAGCCGAAGGCCGATTGCCGCCCTTTATTGTAGGCGAAAAATTCCGGGTTCGGCTTGGCGACGCCGGTCTCGTCGGCGCAGACGCTGTCGTCGAAGGGGTCGCCGAGCGCGTAGGCGTAGCAGGACAGTGCGACGCGGTCGGCATTGGTCATCGCCACCAGCCGGAATTTGGTGCGCAGTCGCTTCAGCGCCTCGACCGAATCCGAAAACGGCTGCCAGCGCAGCACCGCCAGCTGGAAGGAATCGCAGGCGGCATCATCCGCCGGCAAGCCGAGTTCTTTTGCAAGATAGCGGTAGACGTCGAACATTACTTCGCTGGAGCGCTCCGGATGCGCATCGCGGCCGCGCTTGTAGGAGGCAAAGATTTTGTCGTCGCTGAGTTCAGCGGCGCTTCTTCCGGATATGTTGCGGACGGCGTCGAGTACGCCGGTTTCGAAGTCGATCAGGGTGCCGACGACATCGAAAGTGAGAACCTTGAAATTGCTGAACGACATGGGCGTTTCTTCTCTGGTGTTGGAACTGCGTTGGTGGTGGACGTTCATTCCGGTGCTTTCGGCACGATGATCGTGTCCTCGGGGTGGAGGGTCACGGTGAGGGGGCCGCCGACCGGCGGGATGCGGCGATAGGCTTCGTGATGGCTGGGCTGGCGCAGGCTCAGCGCGGTACCGTCCGGCAGGGCGATAAAAATGCGCAGGCTTTCGCCCTGGTAGACGACGTCGGTGACGGTGCCGGTCAGCCGGTTGAGCGCGGCATCACCAGCGCCGTCGTCGATCAGCAGTTTTTCGCTGTGCACCGCCAGCATCAGCGCCTCGCCATTCGGGATCGCCCTCGCGCTACGCAGGGTGGAGGGGCCTAGCGCAACGCTGCCGGAATCGATGCGCCGGACCGGCAACAGGCTTGCCTCGCCGATGAAACTCGCGACGAAGGAATCCGCGGGATGATCGTGCAGCCGCGCGGGCTGGTCGATCTGGATCAGGCGGCCGTCTTTGAGAATGGCGACGCGGTCGCTCATCGTCAGCGCTTCGCGCTGGTCGTGGGTAACGTAGATGATGGTGGCGCCGATACGCTTGTGGAGCTGGCGCAGCTCGATCTGCATCGATTCCCGCAGCTGCTTGTCGAGTGCGGAAAGCGGCTCGTCCATCAGGATCAAACGCGGCTCGAAGATCATCGCGCGAGCCAGTGCCACGCGCTGGCGCTGACCGCCGGAGAGCTGGGCCACGCCGCGTTCCTCGTAACCGGCGAGGCCGACCATCGCCAGAGCGCCGCGCACTTTCGCGGGCCAATCGGCCTTCGGCAGCCGCCGCGCGCGCAGCGGGAAGGCGACGTTCTCGCCGACGCTCATATGCGGAAACAGCGCGTAGTTCTGGAACACGACGCCGATGTTGCGCTTGTGCGGCGGCTCCAGCGTGACGTCGCGCTCGCCGAAATGGATCGAACCTGATGTGGGCTGGATGAAGCCGCCGAGCAGGCCGAGCAGGGTGGTCTTGCCGGATCCGGATGGCCCCAGCAGCGAGACGAATTCACGTGGTGCGACGCCCAGCGTGACATTGTCGAGCGCCACGACAGCACCATAGTGCTTGCTCGCGGATTTGATTTCGACGCTTTCGCCACCGCTGCCCAATGAACGACCTTCCTGTTGCGCTTCGCCGCTGGCCGCATGAATGCGGCTTCCCGGCGCCCCTGCCGCAAGGCCAAGGGGGTTGAACTGGCATGATCTCAATTTATAGGCGGACGCTTCCCGCGCTACAGGGGCGATCTCCCCGACCGTGGTTTGCTCGGAATGCTCCGCTTCCCGGCAGGCCTCCTTGATCGGCAAGGCAATCAAAATTAGGGCGGCCCGGCAATTGCCAAATTATCACTTGCGTCATAACCTGGAGTTATGCCTGAGCTTCGCCGGATGCTGCCTTCCAGCAATGCGCTGTTCGTCTTCGACGCCGCCGCGCGCAACGGCAGCTTCACGGCGGCGGCGGCCGAGTTGAACGTGACCCAGCCGGCGGTCAGCCGCATGCTGGGGCGGTTCGAGGATTACCTCGGGGTCCGCCTGTTCGACCGCAGCGCCGGGGGCGCGACCCTGACGGAAGAGGGCGAGCTGCTCTATCGGCGCGTCACGGACGGTTTTCGCAGCATCGAGAGCGGCCTGGTCGAGATCGAGCGGCGGCGGCGGGGCACCGAAACCGTCACGTTGTCGGTCTCCTCGGCCTTCACCAACCATTGGCTGATGCCGCGCATCGACAAGCTGCAGCGCGCATTTCCGAATGTCGACCTCCGGTTCCAGTTGATCTCGGGCTCGCTGCGCGGCGCCGTCGAGAACGTCGACGTCGGGATGCGGTTTCGCGACCAGGACGACCCCGAGACCAACGGCGCCCTTGTCATGAAGGAAGTCATGCTGCCGATCTGCAGCCCCGGCTACCGGGATACGAATGTTTCGCGCAAGCCGGCCGAAGGACGCACCATCATCAAGCTGGCCGACACGCCCGAAGACTGGGTGCTGCAGTATCCGGGCGCGCTCACCGGCGCATCAGGTCCCGCCAAGGCGCTGAGCTTCTCGGATTATGCCGTCGTGGTGCAGGCGGCGCTGCTCGGGCAGGGCGTGACGCTCGGCTGGATCACCGTCGTCGCGCATTGGCTGCTGACCGGTGCGCTGGTGCCGGCGTCGGCAAAACTCGTCAGCACGCGGCGGGTCTGCGAACTCGTCACGCCGCGCAACCGGCCGATCCGTCCCGTTGCGGTCGAAATCAGGGACTGGATCATCGCGCAAATGCGCAGCGACATCGTGGCGATCGACAAGCTTTACCCGCGCCTGAAGCTGATGGCCGCCAGCTATTGATGTTGCCCGCCCTCAGAATGTCGGCGGCGTGCAGGCGCTGATCACTTCGCACGGCTTGGCGCCGACGCAGCGAAACCGATGCGGCCGCCGGCTCTCGAAATAATAGGCGTCGCCGGGCCCGAGGATGCGGCGTTCGCTATCGACAGTCACTTCCAGCCGGCCCGAGAGAACGATGCCGCCTTCCTCGCCGTCGTGTACCAGCGGAATGCGTCCGGTGTCGCCACCTGGCTCGTAGCGCTCTTTCAATATCTGCAAGCTCCGGCCGAACAGATTGTCGCCGACCTGGCGAAAGGAGATCTTGCCCTTGCCGATCTCGCTCAATTCGTCGGCGCGGTAAAACGCCGTGCGCGGCTGGTCGGGTTCGAGGGCGAAGAATTCAGCCATCCCCATCGGAATGCCGTCGAGAATGCGTTTCAGCGCGCCGACGGACGGGTTCATCTGGTTGGATTCGATCAGCGAGATCGTCGAGTTGGTCACCCCCGAACGCTTGGCAAGTTCACGCTGCGATATCTTGTTGCGGGCGCGAACGAAGCGCAACCGTTCGCCGACATCTATGCTCATCAAAGCCTCGAGGGGTTGGTTTGGGGTGTTGAGTGTGTTGCGGATCGAACGAATGCTACCCAGCGTCCCCAGCAAATTCAGTGGCTTGGATGGTATCAGAAAAGGACTTGCTGCACATCATCAACATGATGTCGGGTAGGGAAACCGCACAGGAGCGCCCCATGACGATTCACCAGATTCCCAACACCGTGAAGCTCGAATCGTTCTGGATGCCGTTCACGGCGAACCGGCAGTTCAAGGCCGAGCCGCGGCTGTTCGCCTCCGCCTCGGGCATGCATTACACCACCATCGACGGCCGCAAGGTGATCGACGGTTCCGCCGGCCTCTGGTGCGTCAATGCCGGCCACGGCCGCAAGGAGATCGCCGCCGCCGTCGAGCGCCAGCTGATGAACCTCGATTTTGCGCCCTCGTTCAACATGGGCCATCCGCTCGCATTCGACTTCGCCGAGCGCCTTGCCGCGATCGCCCCTGATGGCCTCGATCGCATCTTCTTCACCAATTCCGGCTCTGAATCGGTCGATACCGCGCTGAAGATCGCGCTGGCCTATCAGCGCGCCGCAGGTCAGCCGACCCGCACCCGCCTGATCGGCCGCGAGCGCGGCTATCACGGCGTCGGCTTCGGCGGCATGTCGGTCGGCGGCATGGTGAACAACCGGCGCGCCTTCGCGACCCATCTGCCGGGTGTCGACCATATCAGCCACACCCATGATCTCGCCCGCAACGCGTTCGCCAAGGGTCAGCCCGAGCACGGCGCCGAACTCGCCGACGATGTCGAGCGGCTGGTGGCGTTGCATGGCGCCGAGACCATTGCCGCCGTCATCGTCGAGCCGGTGCCTGGCTCGACCGCGGTGCTGCCGCCGCCGAAGAACTACCTGCAGCGGCTGCGCACCCTGTGCGACAAGCACGGCATCCTCCTGATCTTCGACGAAGTCATCACCGGTTTTGGCCGCCTCGGCACCCCGTTCGCCGCCAATTATTTCGGCGTTACGCCCGACATGATGACGACCGCCAAGGGCATCACCAACGGCACCGTTCCCTGCGGCGCGGTGTTCGCCAGCCGCAAGATTCACGACACACTGATGACGGGTCCGCAGGCCCAGATCGAGCTGTTCCACGGCTACACCTATTCGGCGCATCCGGTGGCCTGCGCCGCCGGTATCGCGACGCTCGACATCTACAAGGACGAGGGGCTGCTGACGCGCGGCGCCTCGATGGCCGATTACTGGGAACAGGGCCTGCATTCGCTCAAGGGCCTGCCGAACGTGATCGACATCCGCAATGTCGGCCTGATGGGCGCCATCGAGGTCGCACCGCGCAAGGACGCGCCGGCCGCGCGCGGCTATGATCTGATGGTCGATTGCTTCAACAACGGCCTCTATTTGCGCCAGAGCGGCGACTCCCTTGCGGTATCGCCGCCCTTGATCGTCGAGAAGAGCCACATCGACGAAATGGTCTCGATCCTCGGCGACGCGATCAAGCGCGTGGCCTGATCCTTGCTCTAACTGCGGCATCGACTATCGTGCGGTGATCGAACGATGCCGCGGCAGAAGCATGAGGGATCGTGAAAGTTTTGATTCTCGGCAGTGGCGTCATCGGCGTCACGTCAGCCTATTATCTCGCCAAAGCCGGCCACGAGGTGACGGTCGTCGACCGTCAGCCGAAGCCTGCGCTTGAGACCAGTTTTGCCAACGCCGGCGAAGTGTCGCCCGGCTATTCATCGCCATGGGCGGGGCCCGGCGTGCCGGTCAAGGCGATCAAATGGCTTCTGATGAAGCACGGTCCGCTGGTGATCCGGCCGAAGGTCGATCCCGTGATGTGGCTCTGGCTGCTGAAGATGCTGCGCAACTGCACATCGGAGCGCTACGCGGTCAACAAGCGGCGGATGATTCCGATCGCCGAATACAGCCGCGATGCCTTGCGCGCGTTGCGCAGCGAGATCGGCATTCGCTATGACGAGCGCGAGCGCGGCACGTTGCAGCTGTTCCGCTACGCGGCACAGCTCGACGGCACGGCCGACGATATCGCCGTACTGAAACAAAACGGCGTGCCTTATGAAGTGCTCGATCGCGCCGGCTGCATTGCCGCGGAGCCGGCGCTAGCGAAGGTTTCGGAAAAGATCGCCGGCGGGCTTCGCCTGCCGCAGGACGAAACCGGCGATTGCCACATGTTCACGCAGGCGCTCGCGCTCGAAGCCGAAAAGCTCGGCGTGCGCTTTGCCTTCAATGTCGGCATCGACGGGTTGATCGCGGATGCGTCGCGCATATCAGGCGTCGCCACCTCCAATGGCGTGTTGCAGGCCGATGCCTATGTCGTCGCACTCGGCAGCTGGTCGCCGCGGCTGCTGCGGCCGGTGGGCATTTCGCTGCCGGTCTATCCCGTAAAAGGCTATTCGATCACGGTGCCGATATCGGATCCCGACGCCGCACCGGTATCGACCGTGATGGACGAAAGCTACAAGGTCGCGATCACGCGACTCGGTGATCGAATCCGTGTCGGCGGCACCGCGGAAATTTCGGGGTACTCCGACAGGCTCTATCCGGCGCGGCGCGCGACGCTCGATTATTCACTGACCGAACTGTTTCCGCGCGGCGGCGACATCGACAAGGCGACATTCTGGAGCGGCCTGCGGCCGATGACGCCCGACGGCCCGCCGGTAATCGGCCCGACGCGCTACAGTAATCTCCATCTCAACACCGGACACGGCACGCTCGGCTGGACCATGGCGTGCGGTTCGGGGAGGGTGCTCGCGGACATGCTCTCGGGCCGCAAGCCGGATATCGATGTGAAGGAGCTGGCGCTTAGCCGATACGATCACCGGTTTGGGTGAGGGGATATCGCCGTGCGCCGTCATTGCCTGCGATAAACGCGATGCGTTTGCGCAAGGGAGCGCAGCGACGAAGCAATCCATTTCTCCGCTTGCGGCGCGATGGATTGCTTCGCTTCGCTCGCAATGACGGGGGCGGGCGGTATCGAGCGCAACGCGTAGCCCGCATGAGCGCAGCGACATGCGGGCGGTGCCGGGACAATACCTCATCCGGGCTACAGGCTGGAACTATCTCTGGCGCAGTAGGTTTCGGTACCAAGGCCCAATCTGCTACTTGCGCAGCGTGGTGCCAAGAGTACTCTGCGGAGAGCCGGCCGTCGAGGGAGGAGTTTCCCGTGATGGAGCCCACTACCAGGGTAGGTAATCGACTGTTAGCTGCGTTGCCAGCGGCAGATTTTGATTTGCTTGCGCCTCACCTGCGCAAAGTGTCGCTTGAAGGCGATGCAGTGCTGGTTCGATCGGGAGACCTGGTTGAACAGATCTATTTCCCCCTCAGCGGGACGATCGCGTTCATCATGGACATGCCAAACGGACAAACGGTGGCAACCGCGGTCGTCGGCAATGAGGGCGCCGTGGGCATCTTGTCCGCGCTGGGACCTTCCCGCTCTCCGATGACGGCGGTCGTCCGCGTGGCCGGAACCTCGTTGCAAATTTCTCCGGCAAGATTTGAGGCGGCCCTCAGCCGCAGTGCCGCCATCAGAGAGGCGGTCCAGATCTACACCAGGGTGCTATTGGCGCAATTCCAGCACGTCGCCGCCTGCAATGCGCTGCACTCGGTCGAGGCCCGCTTGGCCCGGTGGTTGCTCCACATCCACGATCGCGTCGACAGTGATTTCCTGCCGCTGACGCAAGAGGCGCTTGCGGAGCTGCTTGGCGTACGTCGAACGACCGTGACGCATGTCGTGCACAAGCTGCGGACGTTGCGGGCTATCCGGTCTAATCGGCGGGGCCTGATCGAGATTGACAGGCCGCGGCTCGAATCCGCGGCATGCGAGTGCTACGACGTCATGCGCCGCAGAATCGATCATATCGTTTCGCCTGAAGGAATGAAGCCTCACATGCCTCCGGTACATAAAATCCTCCGCGCGCCAGATCCGCTTTTGGCCAAGGTGGATGTCGCGCAGCGGCACCCGCGAACGCATGGGACTAGCCCGCGGCCAAGAGGCCATTGATCTCCGCCGCCCCGCTTGGCTCATGAACCCTTGGCGAACCATTCGTGATTGGCTTTGCAGAGTGAGCAGAAGGTGCGCGCGAAGAACACCACGCTGCACCGAAACTTTTCCCGATCCGCCTTGATACCCGTCGGGATCTCGCGTCCCGTTTGAGGGCACTTGATCATGACGATACCCATGTTGTTTCTCCCTGTTCCGTTGTCGTGTCGCAGCAACGTGTCCGTTCGCCATCGGCTGGACGCACCTCTTCTCACCGGAGGCGGCTAGAGCTCTTTCCAGCGAAGTGGACACCGGTTCGCGTGAAGAAAACGCGTCAAAATAGGAATCTAGAGCCCCGTTCCGATTCCATCGGAACGGAAAAGGCTCTTGTTCCAGCCGATCCCGGCGACCTGGGAAGTTCGATTTTAGGAGGCTTTCTGCAGGACCTTGGTGAGGCCCTTCTTGATCGGCTCGGCCGTCTCGGTCGCGACTTTCTGGGCGAGCTGCCAAAGTTCCTTGTTCTGCGCGGACGTGGCTTCGAAGTTCTTGCGGGTCTGCGCGGCTGACAGCTGCATGATTTCCGAGAGCGACTTCGTGTCCATGAGTTTGGCGAGAAAATCGAAGGCGGAGTTGGTGTTGGCGCCCGCGATCTCGATGACCTTGATCCCGTAATCCGCGGAGGTCTTTGCATTGGTCGAATAGGTTTCGCTGAGAATGTCGGCTATCTCCCCCGAGGCAGCCTGTAACTTCTCGTAGTTGTCCTTTGTCCGCACCATACCCTGCTCGGCGATCCCGCGGAAAATTCCCGGCATCGTGAAACCGTCAAAGTTCCGCTTTTCATTCGTATCGACCTTCGCATTCGGCGTATCGGTGTTCGCTTTGGCTTTAATATCGGCCTTTCCCACGGGTTTTCATCCTTTCAAGTCGTCAACGGATTTGCGCTTGGACCTTCCGAGGGAGCTTCCTAAAGGTGCTGCCTGGGACATCCGCCTCGCGCCTGCCTGAACAAGATATGGCTGACTAACGCCGGGGCTTCCGTTCGCTTTCTGACTCTCGCGTCGGAATTTTTCGGTAATCGGGAAATCTTGCGCGAAGACGCGCTTCGCGCTTCAGCCCGGGCATGACGACGTTGAGCGCGTAGCCCGCATGAGCGCGCGACATGCGGGGCCGTGCGGGAAAATACCCGGATAGCGGGGAGCCTGTCATCGGGCGTGCATTCGCGCGACCCGTTGGTTCATCCAGGCTACAGGCCGCGACCGCTTTTGCCCGAAGGCACGGGCGTTCCATCCGCCATCATGTGCTGTCCCCTTCGTTCGACAATCAGCCCGTAGGCATGGGGCTGCCGGTGGACGTCGAAGTTGAAGGTGGTGCGCTTGTAGGAGTTGCACAAATCCAGATCACAGCGCGCCAATGCGATTTCGTCACCTTTGGTCGTGCAGGCGGCGACGATTTCACCTGATGGCGCCACAATGCAGCTACCGCCAATCTGGTCGACGCCCTCTTCGATCCCGGCCTTGGCGACGCCGACGACCCAAGTCCCGTTCTGGTAGGCGCCGGACTGCATCACAAGACGATTGTGGAACAGCGAGAGGTCGTCATGATCAGGCGCGGGCGGATTATGCACCGGCGTGTTGTAGCCGATCAGCACCATTTCGACGCCCTGCAGTCCCATGACGCGATAGGTTTCGGGCCAGCGGCGATCATTGCAGATCGCCATGCCGATCGCGCCATTGAACGCGTCGGCCACGACAAAGCCGGAGCCGGGCTCGAAGTAGCGCTTTTCCAGATGCTGAAATCGACGCCAGGGCTCGTGTTCGGCGTGGCCGGGCAAATGCACTTTGCGATACCTGGAAATGGTTTTGCCGCGCTTGTCCACGAGGATAGAGGTGTTGTGCCGATGGGTTTCGCCGTTCTCGACCGCCAGTTCGGCGTAACCCAGGCAAAATCCGATGCCCAGTTCCCGGGCCAGGTCGAACAAAGCGCGCGTCTGCGGACCGGGCATCTCATGCTCGAAGAAGGAATCGATTTCCGCCTGATCCTCCATGTACCAGCGCGGAAAAAACGTCGTCAGCGCCAGCTCGGGATAGACGATCAGGTCGCATCCGTTGGCGTGCGCCTGGCGCATCAACGCCATCAGCCGCGCGACAACCTCGGTCCTCGTTTCGCTTCGGGCGACAGGGCCCAACTGTCCCGCTGCGACGTTCACAAATCTTGCCACTGTCTTTCCTTTGATCCGTTACCCTGTTGCTCGGCACAGTGCAGAACGCGTGCCAAGGCGCGGCCGGTGCGAGAATTCCTGAAAATCACTCTGCTCCTCCGGGCTACGGACCACAACATCTGGCCCGTCGGGCAAATCAGTTCTGATTTACGGAAATCGTGTCAAGCCCCGAAATAAAAAATATTTCTGTTTACCAGAACACAAATCAGGGGCATATATTCGCCCATCCCGTCCTACTCAGAAGGGCGTCGGCCGTCGTCACGGACGTTGGACGGGTTGCGGTGGACGCTTGTTTACGCTGAGACGACGGCGTGGATAAGCGTACGGCAAAACCGTGTGGTCCTGGCACCCGTTGCAGGTGTCAAGCTGTCGGCTAAGCGCAAGCTGAACCGGTGGTGACGGAGTCAACCAAGAACTCGTCTCCGGGGAGAGCACGGCATAAGCCGTAAAGCCATTGCGCAGGGAAGGCCGGGT